>JAGWQH010000055.1 GCA_028870115.1 Candidatus Methylomirabilota bacterium | reverse complement strand
GCCACTCTTTTTCCCGACCTCTCCCCCCCAGCCGGTATCCCTGTAGAAGCCAAACGACTCTCCTTTACGATGGTCGCCAGGAATTATCGCTGTGAGCCCTCTGTGATCGCGGTGGACCGAGAAGGGAGATCGGCGCTGGTCAAAGTCACAATTCGCAGCGACGGCGCGAGACACGTCTTCTCGATCCCCGGTCTCGATGTCAGGCGCTATCTCGAGCCGGGGCAGGAAACGACCGTTGAGTTTCTAGCAGAGCGGTCCGGGGTCTTCAAGTTTGGCTGCACCAGGTTTCCGTGGATCAGTCCGCTCGACCATAAGGGGAAGCTTGCAATCAGGTAGCAGAGGCTTATTCCCGGTGGAGGATGTTAATCAAGGCGCGTGCCGAGAAGAGCGCGTGCGGCGGGAGTAGATCACCAATCACGCCGAGCAGCAGGTCCGCAAGAGGTTGATGCCGGCGGAGCAGCCGCGCGACGGCATTGGCAGCACGGGGTCGGCGAATGACGGCCTGCAGCGCGGCGCCCAGGCGCTTCCTACCCATCAAGGCCTTGCGTTGCTCATCATCAAACCGCACGAGGTGAGCCTCCGTGAGGCCGCCATCACCATCGGCAAGGGCCGAGGCGATCTCGCGGGCCGCGAGCTTCGCGCTGTAGAGGGCATGACCTACCCCTTCACCGGTAAAGGGATCATAGAAGCCCACTGCGTCTCCAATCAGCAGCGCGCCGGCCTTGGCGCTGCGACTCGATCGGAATGCCAATGGGCCGAGGCATCGGACCGGTCCACGTCGGCCCGCGTCACGAAGCGCGCTCAGTGCAAAGGGAAACGCTTGCAGCGTGCTATCGAACAGCTCGTCAAGTTGCCCCTTGCAGCCTTGTACGATCCCCTGGTCCACCACAATGCTGGCGTTGGTCAGCCGCTCGCCGATCGGGTTGAGGATGCAATACGACCGGTTGCCGATGCAGATCAGGCCGTGATCCCGTAGGGGCACGTTGCAACGTGCCCCTACATAATAGGCGACCAGCGCCATCCGACGCAGCGACGGATGAGGCTGGTACAGGCCGAGTCGTCGGGCGACTACTGAGTCTCGCCCGTCTGCTCCCACGACGATCCGCCCCCGATACGTCTCTGGACCCGCTGGACCAATCCCCGTGATACCGCAAACCTGCCCGCTCTCCCGGATCAGATCGGTCACGCGAAACCCTTCGACGCATTTCGCTCCGAAGCCCTGAGCCCATGTCAGTAACAGGCTGTCAAGCATGGCCCTTGGGATAGAAAGCGCGAACGGGGGAGCCCCATTGGTTCCGGTGATGGCGGGAAATTCGGCTGTAAAGGTCGTACCGTCCGGAGAGATAATCGTCATGCCCCCCAGGCGCCGCGCCCCGGCTCCGCGTACCTCCTCCAGGAGGTCGAGTTGATCGAGGCATCTGACGGTTCCCGGGCTGAGATAGTCGCCGCAGATCTTCTCGCGTGGGAAGGTCGCCTTGTCGAGCAGCAGCGTGTCAACCCCGCGCTGCGCCAGAAGACCGGCCAGGACCGATCCGGCTGGACCGGCGCCCACAATGATTACAGCGGTCTGTGGCATAATGTGTAACGACTCAGGTATTTAGGCTGAAGACTGAAGGCGATACATGATCTCGCAAGGCCCGAATGAAGCCATGTACGATCTTCTTGATTTCTACCCCTAAGAGGCTTCAGTCTATCTGTCTATCTGTCTGAGTGGATATAAGGGCGATGCGAAACCAGAGATGGCGGCTCAGCCGTACATCGGCAAGACCGGCTTCGGTCGCCATGCGACGCAACTCCTCTGGTCTGAAACCACGAAGGACCGACATCGGGCCGTCGTGGCGCGTCAGACGATTGCCGGATAGCAGCCGTGTAGTCATCGCAGTCAGCAGACAGGCGAGCCGGCTGCGCAATAGGTCATTGACCAGCAGCCCGCGTCGAGCGACCCGCGCCATCTCCTGCAGCAGGAGGACCCCCTCCGCCTCGTTCAGGTGGTGAAAGAAGAGAGAGGCGATGACATAGTCGAAGCTGTGGTCAGGGTAGGGCAGGGGCGGCGCATGCGCCTGCCGCAGTCGGATTTCCGGGAAGTCGATCGACCATTCGGTTGCAGCCGCCAGAACCTGGTCGCTCCGGTCTACGGCTTCGATGGCAACAGCAAGCTTGCGCTTTCTAGCCCAACGACAGATGGCTCGAGGAATATCGGCCCCGCCGGTCGCGGTATCCAGGATCGTGAAGGGGCCCTGTGAATGCTTGCCCACCGTGCGACCGAGGTGGAAAAGTACCGTGCGCACACCTCCGAAGTATCGGTTCAGCCGCTCCAGATCACGCAGGTTCTCGCGGATCTCCTTATCAGAGTAGTTCGGGCGGTCCAGCAACTCCGCCACCCCTTGGAGGCGAGGGAGGAGCAGCCGGGTCGTCACCATCGCAGCAGCGCACCCTCCGCGCAGAAGCCCGGCCCGAGCGCAATCATCACGCCCAGGTCGCCTGGGGATGCCTGCCCGGATCTGATCACTTCATTGAGGACGAAGAGCACCGTGGCCGACGACATATTCCCGAATTGGCGAAGCACCTGGCGGGAGAAGCGGAGGTCGGCGTCACCGAGCCCCATCTCGCGCTGCGTCCGTTCGAGAACCCCTCTACCGGCGGAGTGCAGGACCCAGAATCGGATCTCCTCCTGCTTGAGATGGTAGCGATCGAGCATTGCCTCTGCCAGCCCCTTCATCATGGCGCTGCCGATTCCCCTGATCTCCTTGGACAACAGGATGCGGGGTCGCCCGTTCGGATAGGTAAACCCCATCAGATCAAGGTGCTCCGAACGGACCAGACTCATGTGGCCCATGACTTTGATCCCATCCCTATCTGATGCCAGCAGCGCCGCAGCGGACCCGTCGGCAAAGATTGCGTTGGCCACTGCGGTTTCGAGAGAGTCATCGAGGTAATAGGTCGAGGAACAGATCTCTACCGAGACGATCAGGGCCCGATGATCAGGAAAGGCTCGGAGATGGTTGTAGGCTTGCTGTAGCGCAATCATCCCGCTGGCGCAGCCCATATCCCCCACATGCACCCGTTGGACCCCCTCCTTCATTCTGAATTCCCGGACGAAATGGGCGTCGAGGTTGGGGCAGAGTCGGCCAGTGCACGTGGTGGTCGCGATGAAGTCGATCTCCTGTGCGGAGCACCCGGACGTCTCCAGGGCGCGCTGGATCGCCAGGCTGCCGATTTCGACGCCTCCTTTACGGAACCGGTCGCTGAGTTCGTCCGTGGTCTCAGTGGGGCGAAAGGTGGCCTTATCTACATACAGATGCCGCTGCTCAATGCCGCTGTGCAGGAAAAAGCCCCGCCGTCGCTCGTCGGTATACGACGCGAGGGCCAGGAGCTCTTCCTGAGAGAACTGTGTGGTCGGGTTCGCGGTGCCGAGGGCTACGATCCTGGGGTTGGGCATAGAGCCTCCTGAAGATGCGACATCCGGATTCCTCACTCGCGGGCACAAGGCCTACGGCTAATCCGTTTACGCGAACTTCAATCTGGATGCCTGGAAAAGGACATGTGACCTATTTCTTCTCTACTAAGAAGTAGATGTAGCGAAGAAAGCCGACATCGTAGGCGACTTTAATGTAGATGGCTGCCGGAAATTGCTCTTTCATAAGCCTAATGCCGTCGCTTCCCAACTTCATACCTTTCCAGATAAGGTGCGGAAGATCTTCGAATGAAAGCTTCTTGATACCCGTCAATGCTGACTCGTAACCGAATTCCCAGTTACGCTTGACTTGATTATTCAGATCGGTAATTTCAATGATGTTGAAATCGTTTTGATCAAAATATTTCTTATAATTCTCTGGCGTCTCAAGGCTGGGTATGGCCCAGTACTTCATAAAAGGATGCAAGACAAGTTCTTCCTGAATTGAGTTCAGCCCATCCTGCTTACACCATCCGAGCAGGAGGAAACGAGCTCCGGGATTCATAACGTGCGAGATTTTTTCCACAGCTACTCTTTTATCTGGTAAATAGCAATCGACGTCCATGAGCACTACGGCGCCAAACGTTTCTCCGAGTTCATCAACTTTCATGATGTCGTAGTGCTTGAAACGTAAATTCGGCCGCTTAAATCTACTGGTATGTGAAAGTTGGGAACGGGAGATATCGATTCCCAACACGTCACCAGAGGTATGTTCAGCAAGAACATTGGTAAAACCACCTCTCCCGCAACCCAGTTCGAGTACCTTGGGCACATTTTTAATCCGCAAGGCTTCTAAATATTTCTTGTGAGTATTGCTAAAAGCCGATTCCCAACTTTCATTTTCATCCTTGAACAGTGCGAAATGAAAAAAATCATTCCAGCGCTCCGCGTAAAGATCGCTGACCGCCGCAAACATACGCTCCATACTTTCGTCGTATTTCTCCTTAAAATACTTAAAATCTTTTGCGTATGTATTTGTAGTAAACATATGTTTAAGAGTTTTGTTTCTCCCTTACAGAACACAGTGTGGGCTATTTTCAGAATACATTGCCGATTAGAATTATGCAAACAGGAAAGCTCCGCCTCGAGGCGTGTTCGCGCCGCCCATTGGTCATTCAGCAAGAGTGCTTATGCTATCGTTGCTGTCCCGTCATTGGTGACTGTCAAGAACTGCTTCTGTAAGAAATAGGCCGTGGGGGCGGGAGGGCGTACACGAGCGTTGCCGACTCCACGCAGTCGCCACTTTTCGCTTGACAGGAAGCAATCGATGTTTAAAGATCGCCGCGTCTTTAAGGCTGGGTTTCCCTCGTGTTTCTCCCCGATAGGCCCCGTACACATTACTCGGACGATACTGCTACCATGGCACTATGAAGAGATGTCCTTGCTATGCTTTGCTTGTGGTCAGTATCAACTCTGCCGATGCTGAGAGGTAGTAGATGAGCGCAGCGACCGGACCCTTAAAGCGTACCCCGCTGTTCGAGATACACTGCCAACTTGGTGCCAGGATGGTGGCCTTTGGGGGCTGGGAGATGCCGGTGCAGTATGCCGGGATTCTGGAGGAGCACCGTGCCGTCAGGGAGCAGGCGGGCTTGTTCGACGTCTCGCATATGGGGGAGATTGAGATCATGGGACCCGCCGCCCTGGAAGCGGTGCAGCACCTCACCTCAAATGATGCGTCTCGGCTCTCCGTCGGAGAGGTACAATACTCTGCCCTCACTACCTCCGAGGGGACATTTGTGGACGACATCACCGTGTATAAGTGTACGAGTGACGGCTACTGCTTGACGGTGAATGCCGCGAATATCGAGAAGGATTTGGCCTGGATCCGTGAGCACATGGTGTCAGGCGCGGAGGTCAGAAATACCAGCGACGAGATGGCCCTCCTGGCCCTCCAGGGACCCAGAGCGCAGGAGATTCTGGAGAAGCTGACCTCTGTGGAATTGGGAAGGCTGAAATACTTCCGATTTGTCGAAGGACAAGTGATTGGCATCGACTGCCGTATCTCCCGGACAGGTTACACCGGGGAGGACGGCTTCGAGATCTATATCCCACCGCAGCATGTGACTACCCTCTGGAATGCCCTCCTCGAGGCAGGGGCGCCGGTTGGCTTACAACCCTGCGGCCTTGGCGCCCGTGACACCTTGCGCCTCGAAGCCAAGATGGCCCTGTACGGTCAGGACATCGACGATCGCCACACCGTCCTGGAGGCGGACCTCGGCTGGATTGTGAAGCTGGAAAAGGGAGAGTTCATTGGCCGCGAGGCGCTTACGCGGCAGAAGGCGGTTGGGATCAGCCGGAAGCTGGTGGGGTTCGAGATGCTTGGTCGGGGGATCGCCCGCTCCCACTATCCTTTGGTCAAGGGCAGTCAGCCGATCGGCGAGGTCACTAGCGGCGGACCCGCGCCCTCGCTCGGGAAGAACATCGGACTGGGATATGTGACGGTACAGTACGCGGCTGTCGGAACCGAGTTTGACATTGTGATTCGGGATAGTCCCATTGCCGCGAGGGTCGTTCGAACTCCTTTCTATAAGCGAGCACGTTGAAGGCTATGGAGGTGAGTATGGTTCCTGAGGGGCTGCACTATACGAAAGCGCATGAATGGGTCAAGGTTGAGGGGGATCGTGGACGTATCGGGATCACCCACTTTGCCCAGAGCCAACTCGGCGACATCGTGTTCGCTGAAATGCCACAGGTCGGGAGGGTACTGCGTCAGATGGAGGCGTTCGGCGTCGTGGAGTCGGTGAAGGCCGTCTCCGACCTGTACTGTCCACTGACCGGTGAGGTGCTCGAGGTCAACTCCTCGCTCGAATCGAATCCGGAGCAGATCAACGTCGACCCCTACGGACGGGGATGGATGATCGTGGCCAGAATCGCTGATCCTGACGAGCTGGGGAATCTGATGACCGCTGAGGAGTACAAAGCCTATCTGGCGGCGGAGGAGCACTGATGGAGTACATCCCGAACACGGAGGCCGACTGCCGCGCGATGCTGGATGCCATCGGCGTCCGGTCGAGCGACGAGCTGTTTTCCGATATCCCCTCCAAGCTCAAGCTCAAGCGGGGGCTAAATCTGGCGCCGCCGCTTTCCGAGACCGGATTGCGGAAGCACATGAAGGAGTTGGCCGGCAAGAACGCAGACGTGGATCAATACTCCTCCTTCCTGGGGGCAGGCGCCTACAATCACTTCATCCCTGCCGCCGTCTCCCACCTGGTGTTCAGGTCGGAGTTCTACACCGCCTATACGCCGTACCAGCCGGAGCTATCGCAAGGGACACTTCAGGCGATCTACGAGTACCAGACGTTGATCTGCCAGCTTACCGGCATGGAGGTGGCAAACGCGTCGATGTATGACGGTTCCAGCGCCCTGGCCGAGGCGGTCTTGATGGCTCACAGGATCAATGGGCGTCGGGAGGTGGTGCTGCCCATGGCCATACACCCGGAGTACCGGACGGTATCCCACACCTACGTGAGCAAGCTTGGCCTCCACCTGCACGAGGTTCCCTATACGGACCAGGGCACGACCGACCTGAAAAAAGTGAAGGCGGCGCTTTCAGACCGCACCTGCGCCGTTGTGGTCCAGAGCCCGAACTTCTTCGGCGTCCTGGAGTCGCTAGATGAGCTCGCAGAGACCGCTCACCGCGTCGGGGCCCTCCTGATCGTAGCTGTGGCCGAGCCGGTGTCGTTTGGCATCGTCCGATCTCCCGGCGAATGCGGGGCGGACATTGTCGCGGGAGAGGGCCAGGCGTTCGGAAACCACCTGAACTTCGGCGGCCCCTACCTTGGCTTCTTCGCCTCGAAAGACGCCTACCTCCGCAGTATGCCAGGTCGCCTGGTCGGACAGACCGAGGATAAGGTCGGGAGGGTAGGCTACGTGCTGACGCTCTGCACCCGAGAGCAACACATCAGGCGGGAGAAGGCTACGTCCAACATCTGTACGAATGAAGGACTCTGTGCCTTGGCCGCGACGGTTCACCTGTCGCTATTGGGGCGAGCCGGGCTTAGGGAGCTGGCCCTGCTGAACCTCCGCAAGACGGCCTATGCCAAAGAAGCGATCTCTAAGCTCCGCGGCTACGAGCTTCCGTTTGCAGGTCCCACCTTCAATGAGTTTGTAGTGCGGGTGAAAAGGCGGACCCCGTCCCAGGTGAACCGCACGCTACTGGCCAAGGGAATCATCGGCGGTGTGGAACTGGGCCGGTTCTACCCGGAGCTTTCGGATTGCCTACTTCTCTGTGTGACGGAGCAAAACAGCCGCGAGGAGATCGACGCGCTCTGCAAGGCAATGGGGGGTGGGCGATGAAGGATGAGGTGCGGGGGGATGGGGGGATTTCCTGTGGGCAAAGCGTCAAATGCGAGGAAGAGGGCGAAGGGATCGGCGTCCGGGGGCTCATGATGCATGAGCCGCTCCTGTTTGATCAAGGGTCGCAAGGGCGGCGAGGATGTACGCTCCCCGAGTGCGACGTCCCGGAGCTGAAGCCGGAGCGATTGCTGCCCAGGAAGCTTCTCCGGCACGACATTCCCGATTTCCCCGAACTGTCTGAAGTCGAGGTGGTTCGGCATTTCACGCGGCTATCGCAATGGAATTACGGAGTCGATACGGGCTTCTACCCCTTGGGCTCTTGCACGATGAAGTACAACCCGAAGATCAATGAGGAGGTGTGGCGGCTGCCAGGCTTCTCCTGCGTACACCCGTACCAGCCGGAGGGCCTGATCCAGGGCGCCCTGGAGCTGATGTATGAGCTGGAACAGTTCCTGGCAGAGGTGAGCGGGATGGACCGGGTGTCACTCCAGCCGGCCGCCGGCGCCCAGGGCGAGATCCTGGGCATGATGCTGATCCGAGCGTACCTGGAATCGAAGGGGAGCCCGCGGAAACGGGTCCTGGTCCCTGACTCCGCCCATGGCACCAATCCCGCGAGTTCCGCCATCTGTGGCTACGAGGTGCGACAGATCAAGTCCGGCTCGAACGGCCGCCTGGATCCTAAGGCCGTGTCCGACGCGATGGACGAGGACGTGGCCGCCATCATGGTCACGAACCCTAATACCCTTGGGCTATTCGAGGATCAGATCGCCGAGATCGCCAAGATTGTTCACGCCAAGGGCGGGCAGGTTTATTGTGATGGCGCCAACCTGAATGCCATCATCGGGATCTCGAGACCGGGCGACACCGGGATTGACGTCCTACACTTTAACCTGCATAAGACGTTTGCGGTTCCGCACGGGGGCGGCGGTCCGGGCGCGGGTCCGGTGGGTCTCAAGGCGCATCTGACGCCATTTATGCCGGTCCCGGTTATCGAGAAGAAGGGGAAGCGATTCGTCCTGAATAACGACCTGCCGTCAAGTGTCGGTAAGGTGCGCGCCTTCTATGGCAACTCCGCGGCGCTGGTTCGGGCCTACGCCTACATCCGGTCGCTGGGTCCATCGGGGCTGCGCCGCGTGGCCGAGGTGGCCGTGATCAATGCCAATTACATCATGAATCAGTTGAAGGACCACTACCATCTGCCGTACGACAAATTCTGCAAACACGAGTGCGTCTTCTCCGATGCGCGTCAGCTTCGGTACGGCGTCCAGACCCTGGACATCGCCAAGCGATTGATGGATTACGGCTTTCATCCCCCAACCATCTACTTCCCCCTCATTGTCAGAGGCGCCATGATGATCGAACCGACCGAGACCGAGAGTAAGGAGACGCTGGATCGGTTTATCGCCGCCATGAAGCGGATCGCCGAGGAGGCCGAGCGTGACCCGGAGCTGGTCCGGTCCGCTCCGCACAAGACCAAGGTCTCGCGGCTTGACGAAGTCAAGGCGGCCCGCCAGCCGAACTTGCGTTGGAAGGGGAAGACATCAAAGGAGAAGAGCGGAAGTTGAGAGGAGAGCAACCTCAGTAATTTCCCTAGAAAATAGCATTCAGCAATCAGCGCTCAGCTGTCAGCTTCAGATAAACCCCCCTGCCCCCCCTTTCGTAAAGGGGGATTGAGGGGGGTTTCACCGGCCGTGGTGCGGCCGCGGCCGCATGGGGTGTTGCTCAGCAATGACGCAACCGATGGCGCCCTGGCCTTTGGGAATCGTGCCTTTCGACGTATGCCGCTCGCGGCCAGTGGTCGTGCTTTCTCATGTTTTAAACAGGTCAGAGTGTGTGCCCATTCTCTCGAAGTGCATCCGATCGCCGGCGACTCTGTAGATCAACAGCCAATCGGACTCGATATGGCACTCACGGCGGCCGATGAAGTTGCCGACGAGACGATGGTCACGGTGGATCGGATCCAGAGGTTCCCCCGCAAGAAGGCTGCGGATAATGATCTTCAGTTTGTCGAAATTCTTGCCACGACGACGGCTTCTCTCCAGGTCTTTAGCGAACTGCTGTGTATATACGGGCTTGTACATCAGATACCGAGTTTCCGGAACATGTCGTCTGCATCATCGCAGACGACCAGATCACGTCCGGTCTCGGAAGCTTCGAATGCCCGTTTCGTGGTTGCTGTCGGAACGACGACATCGAACGGAAGTCCGTCACGAAGTTCAACTTGCCTGTAGAAAATCGTGATGGCTTGCGTTGCGTTCAGGCCCAATCGGTGAAAGATGGATTCGGCGCGGTTTTTCAGGTCTGGTTCCAATCTGGCCCGTACCATTGCGGTCTTGCTCATCATATCACCTCCATTTCCTCAAAGCATTGTAGCGCAATTGGGGTACAGACGCAAGTCGTCTCTTCCTGCTAATGTAGTGTCCCTAACGCTTCTTGACATATTCCGTTCGCCCTGAGCCTGTCGAAGGGTTAACAATATCAATAGGTGCCGTTCATGGATTCGACAAGCTCACCACGAACGAGATGTAAAGAGATTTCTGGGACACTACACTAACGACTTCGAGCTCAGCGGCGAATGGAGTGGGTCCGTTGCAGTGAGCGGTCAGATCGATTTGCCGGTCGACTGCCGACGGATTCTAATCAGGGCTCGCCTTCCTGGGGTAGTTGAGCGAGGATTCGGTCAGCCTCCTCGAACTGGAACTCGTTGAGGACATGGATACCCGCTTGCCGGAGAAGAGCTGCGGTGACTCCTTGCCCTGGAACTCGTCGGGAAGTAAACGTACCGTCGTACGTGAAGGACGTGCCGCAGGATGGGCTACCCTCTTTGAGGATCGCGACCCGAATCGACTCCAGTCGAGCGTATTCGAGTGCCTGCTGCGCGCCGGCGACGAAGAATTCGGAGACATCACGGCCATTCACGTCGAGGACCCGTCCGATGCCAGACAGGACGCTCGACCCACCCGCAGCCTCGGCGATCTCAGCGGCCGATCTTGGGACAGGCAACCCCCCCGCGACTTCCGGACAGAATGGCACGACACGCCCTTCGCGCAGCCATCGTTCAAGGACGCTATCATGGCTCTGCTTGTGCTCGCCGTTGTGACGAACGCGCTCACCCAACAGGCACGCGCTCACCAGTACTCGATGCATCGCGAGTGTTCCGTCAGCAGCCTAACGCTTAGGTTCACGCGCGGCCATGCAGGAGCGTAGCGCAGGTAGGAACGTCGCTCAGCGCGGGCTCGGTCCACATTACTTCAGCCATCGATTCATGCGCTTCTTGGCCTGCGCATGAGTGAGCGTCCGCCCTTCTTTGATAGCTTTCCCCCCACGCGCGATTCCTTCGAGTAGGCGCATCCGATGCTGCAAGGTCTCGTAGGTATCAACGTCCACCAGGTAGGCGCTTGGTACGCCGTGCTGTGTAATGAGGATAGGCTCCTTGCTCCGTTCCAGCTCGGAGAGAAGTGCTGTGGCTTGGCGCTTCAGTGTTGTGACGAGTTCGGTTCGCATAGGAGTAATACTATACACTCTGGTCCTTGCAAGCCCTATGTGGCCCAACAGATATTAGCCGACAGACCAAGCACGCCTCCCAACTGCAGACATAGAATCCGGCTGAGTCAGAAATGCTTTACCCATACGCCTTGCGTTATCCGATGGTCAGAGTGTTTGCGACGCGTTGGAACTGCTTTCCTATGTACGCCGAAAAAGCCGATGACGCCGCGCCGACACTCCCGATCTCGCCTCCGCTATTGAAGTCATGGGCACCAAGCAAGGTGATGTTCTCGGGCGGCTTCCCACCGAGGAAGAAGAGCGTAACCCACAGCTGGGCAGTGTTCTGCGCCGTCGTTCCGCAGCTCACCCGCTTCACGCTAGAGTAGTTGGCGACGTGCTTGCCATCCTCCATCACTTTGCCGCCTTCAATCTGCCAGCGCATGCCGGGATCGTCTACGTTGTTCAGGCAATCTCGATGCAACGTGTAGGTAAGGGTTGGACACGGACCTGCCCCAAACGTCAGGTGGAACGGTGCTGTCAGCCCGCCACCGCCGTCAGGGATGAAGAAGTCCATGAACGCCCCAGTCGGATAGTTGAAGCGCATGACATTGGCAGCGTTCTGCGTGGCGACGTAGAGGTTGTTGTCGGGACCAAACGTGATTCCGATTGGGACGTAGAGGTCGCTGCCGGTGTTGGCGAAGAAGTCGATGAACGCGCCCGTTGTCGGGTTGTAGCGTCGGACGCCAAGATTCCCTCCGAATGTACCGCCAGAGATGTAGAGGTTGCCGTCGGGGCCAAACGTCATGGCCGATGGCGTATACAGACCGCCGGAGCCGATCGGGTTACCAGCGGGCATCAGCAGGCCGAACGACGCCATGGTCGTGAGATCGAACGTCTCAACGGTGGCGGTGTTGTAGTAGAGCACATAAAGGCGGTTATTCGCGGGGTTGACCTTCACGTCCCGCGGGCTGGGGTTGACGAGCGAGGGTACGAAGTTGCCGGCGTTCACGCCCGTGGCGGCGTCGAACCGCTGGACACCCTGAGGTGGATTCGAGTTGGTTACGTAGAGCACGCCCTGGTGGATGGTCATGCCCGCAGGACCTGCGAGGTTGGTCGACGCAAACACATCGATGAACGCGCCAGTCCCGCTGTCGTAGCGCTTCACCTGGTTGGTTTGGCCATCCGAGACAAGCAGGTTGCCGTCGAGACCGATAGCGAGGCCGAGCGGATCGCCCAAGGCGCCGCCGGACGCGGCCACCTTGACGAAGGCGCCGGTCGTCGCGTCGTACTCCCGAACGGTGTGGTTCAATTGGCTGGTGACGAGCAGGGGCACTGGCTTCGCGCCCTTCGTGATCATTTTTCATCGCTCCTTTCCGGCCTATGACTTTCGAATTCGGGTCTAACGTGCGCGTTGAGCCGCGCGCACTCATGGCTCACACGCGTCGGCTCTATTCGATGTTAGGCGAGGGCTGATGGCTGAAACTTGAGGCGCCCGATGTACGGGTCTCAGGCCTCTTACAGGGGCAAAAATTGGACGTGATCGACCACGTCTTCGGGCTCGCCTGCTTTGGCAATCAGCTCCAAATCCTGAATACACCGACCAATGGACACGCGCAGGGGATGCGCGTAGATCACGCCTGCAAAGAGCAGTCTCGCCCGTTGGCGGCGCGCGGCCTCCGTCACGAGATCATCATCGTGCGTAAAAAGCGCCCGTCCCAAGGTCCCCGCCCGATCCAGGAGGGCAGGATCCTCGAACCCTTGCGCCCCATCCTCCTCGGCGGTGAGTGCCGCCACCCCACGCACACGCAACCCCACCGTGATCGCGCGCGGCACGTGATGATCCATATAGAGGGCAATAGCCATCAGAGCAACCCCTTCGCCTTGAGGCGCGCGATTAGGGGAGTTGGCCCCAGCCCCCGGTGCTGCTGCGTGATCTGATTCAGCCGCCGCTCAATCTCCTGATCCAATTCCGCCTGATGATCCGCGTAGTAGGCTAACGCCGAATAGATTTGCCCCAAGGTGATGGAAGGATGCTGGAATTGGAGCTCTTCCGGGCTCCACCCGTAAGCCTGCTTCTCGACCACGAGTTCGATGACTTTCATCGTGGTCCCGGCAATGATGGGAACCTGCGCCTCGTTCAAGACCACATGTTCATACCGCGTTTCGACGACCGCCATCGGGAGACACCTCCTTTCTCTGAACAGGCAACAATATAGTCATAGACGTCCCCGTAAGGCAACTCTTCATCCATGAGCCGCCAACGGCGCGCATCAGTTGGCGCGCGAAGCGAAGCGGAGCGCGGCCAACGTGCACATCGTGTTCCAGATCTCCTCGGACACCGCTACGTAGATTTCAGGCGGCCCGGCGATGTCGGCGTCAAACCAGTGCACGAACTCCTCATAAACGATCCGATGCACATCACTTGCAGACGTGGCCTCGTGCAGGCGCGGCAAGATCGTTCTCACCTCCACATCGTACTCGTCATCCGGTGCGCCGATCGCGATGAGACGAATCGGATCAGCCTCACGAACGAGGCGCGACACCTCGGCGTACAGCTCCCTGTACGCTTGCTTCAGCGATGCTCGTCTGTCTGCGCGACTCATTTCCCACGTGCCGAACGCCGGGCCTGAGCCGCGCGGGCCACCGCGTCGGCTCCAGGCCGTAGTTAGGCTTCGAGTCAGTGCATTACCGTCCTTAAGTCGTCGATGCTGGTTGGAGGATCATCCCGATGAAGCATCGCATGGCAGTTCGGGCAAACAGGTCTCAAGTCACGAATAGGATCGACGGTATAGCTGCCTTGTTGGCGCGCGAGTGACGATAAGTGATGCACATGAATGAAGCCCTTTCCTCTCATGCCAAACACCTGTTCGAACGAGAAGCCGCACACGACACATGAAGCACCATAGTGAGCAATACAGGCGCGGCGAGCGATTTGGTTCCGTTCAAAGCGGTTTGCTGTGACACGGTGCAGGGCTCCTTCCATGAGGTCAGATCCCGAAATGGCATCCGGGAGTGCGGGCGCGGAGCCCGCCCCCACATCCACATAGCCTGGTTGCGGGAGGTCGCGGTTCAAGAATCTGGCGAGTTCGCGTACCATGTCCGGCGCGTGCCCCATTCGGACACCCCGACCAACCCCTCGCCGACCCGCAGAAACAATTGCGGCGTAGAGGCCAGGACGAACCTGCTCAGTGGTTCGAGCGAGGTCTTCGATAGGACGATAGGGGGCTTCGATCAAGATTGAGTGCGGAATCGATGGATAGTAAGGTTCGTCCCCCAGACCCGTCGTTACCGAGACCGCCTGCGGCAACATTTGCTGATCGACGAGCCGTCGATCAAGGATGAGTCGGAGTTGATCTTCTTGAGTGGTCAGGATCTCTGTGAAGCCAACATTAATGCGAATATCTGGCATGTAGTCTGTCAGCCCCCACTTCCCACCGGCGGCGCTGGCCGCATGCTGAATGACATCCGCAACGAGCGGGATCACAATCGCCGCGACATCGAGCGGGAGATCAAAGGGGTTCTCGGGCATCGCGAATCTCTCCATTGACTGAATTCATGGCGGAAGCCCAACAGATATTAGCCGACAGTTCTCGGACGGACTTTACGATATTGGTGTGTTAAATGCAACACGATACCCCTGACACACCCCTTGGAATACCCTTGAACAAAACGCTGGTACAGAAACCAACTGTTGGATATTCTGCTGGATAAACCTGTACGTGGTCTGCCATGTCCCGCGAGAGATCTGATTGGTCATAACAACGGAGGTGAGAGACCGATGCCGACAGCACTGACCATTGCCGGCTCTGATTCCGGGGGCGGGGCGGGGATCCAGGCGGATCTCAAGACCTTCGCCGCCCTTGGGGTATTTGGGACCTCGGCGATCACGTCGGTCACGGCCCAGAATACGGTCGGCGTCCAGGGGGTACACGATCTGCCGTCGGAGTTCGTCGGCCGCCAGATCGACTCGGTCCTGGAAGATATCGAGATCGATGCGGCCAAGACCGGAATGCTCTCGAACGCTGCGATCATTGAAGTGGTTGCAACGAAGGTAACAGCGCATGCGATCACGCGGCTGGTGGTCGACCCGGTGATGGTGGCCAAGAGTGGAGCGCCGCTACTGCAACCCAGGGCGGTGAAGGCGCTCGTCGAGCGTCTGCTGCCCCTTGCGCTCGTTGTCACGCCCAACGTACCGGAGGCCGAGGTGCTCTGGGAACAGAGGATCGTGGGGCTTGCTGAGATGCGCGAAGCGGCGCAGCGAATCCACAGTCTCGGTCCTCGGTATGTCGTCCTCAAAGGGGGCCACCTCGGCATTCGCGCGATCGATCTCTTGTACGACGGAAGCACGTTCACCATGCTTGATGCCGAGCGGATCGATACGCCGCACACCCATGGGACCGGGTGCGTCTTCTCTGCAGCTATTACCGCGGAGCTGGCCAAGGGCAGTCCGGTCCCGGACGCGATTGCCGCCGCCAAGCGATTCATTACGACCGCGATCCGCCATGGGTTTCGGCTTGGCAAGGGATTCGGTCCGACCGATCCGATGGCGGCCGCCCGGAGCCTCACACCGTCCTGATGCGTATCCGAACCCTTCATCCCTGGACCGTCTCGCCGCAAGAGGCGATGGCGATCCAGCTCCAGCTTCGATCTCAGCTTCGTCTGTACGGGACCGGACCGTTTGGTGCTATTGCGGGGGTCGATGTCGCGTACGACAAGAGTTCGAAGCGGATGTTCGCCGGAGCCGTCGTCATGAGCGGCGACGGGCGTGAAGTGCTGGATTTCGCCACCGCGACTGCGAGCGCAGACTTTCCGTACATTCCGGGACTTCTGTCGTTCCGAGAGATCCCGGCGGTGATCAAGGCGTGGAAGAGACTCAAGACATCGGCGGATTGCCTGATCTGCGACGGTCACGGCCTCGCCCATCCCCGCCGCTTCGGACTTGCCTGTCATCTGGGCC
Source organism: Candidatus Methylomirabilota bacterium (assembly GCA_028870115.1). Classification (NCBI taxonomy): domain Bacteria; phylum Methylomirabilota (SeqCode); species Candidatus Methylomirabilota bacterium. The sequence continues at coordinate 74,103 of JAGWQH010000055.1, read as the reverse complement.
TCCTGCTCGATCTTCCCTCGATCGGGTGCGCGAAGAGTCGCCTGGTGGGGACGTACCGGGAGCCGCGGAAGTGCCGCGGAAGCGCGGCGCCGCTGCTGGATCAGGACGAGCAGATCGGTGTGGTCCTTCGGACCAAAGATGGGGTGGCGCCGGTCTTTGTCTCTCAGGGCGATCGGGTTGATCTGGATGCTGCCGTACAGGCGGTGCTTGCCATCTGTCGCGGCTATCGACTCCCTGAGCCTCAGCGTCGCGCTCATCTGTTAGTAACGAAGATGCGACTTGCCGCCGGAGCGGGGAGCGCACCAGGCGATCATGCGTGACAGAGCGATTGGTTTTAGCTACCAAGAGTGGCACAAGTAGGAAGACATGCCGTACCCGTTGTAGTCATTCCGGGCTTGACCCGGAATTCAGTTTGTTCGGCCTGGATTCCCGCTTTCGCGGGAATGACATGGTTTCACCTTACTTATGGACTTCTCAGCAATGGCGGGAGTCTATTCCTGCATAAAGGAGGGGACCAGATGGAGTTAGGGCTGCGTGAGAAGGTTGTGATGGTGACCGGCGGAAGCCGGGGGATAGGCAGAGCGATCGCCCTGGGGTATGCCGAGGAGGCGTGTCGGCTCAGCCTTTGTGGTCGAACTCAAGCGACGTTAGACGACATAGCAGTTGTCATCAAAGCCTTCGGCGTCGAACTTCTCACGGTGTCCGCCGACCTCACCGATCCTCATGGGGCGGAGCGGTTCGTACAGGCGACGCTCGACCGGTATGGGCAGATCGATGTGCTGGTGAACAACGTCGGCGGGTCGCGCCGCGGAGAACTGGAGGCTCTCTCAGAACAGGATTGGCGTGAGGTGTACGACCTGAACTTTTTTTCGACCCTCCGGATGGTCCGGCTGGTGGTGCCGGTTATGAAGCGGCAAGGCGGCGGACGGATTCTCAACATCGCCTCGATCTGGGGGCGGGAGTCTGGAGGGGCGATGACCTACAACGCGTCCAAGGCGGCGGTGATCAGTCTTTCCAAGTCGCTCGCCAGGGAGCTGGCCCCACACAATATTTTGGTCAACAGCGTCGCGCCCGGTTCGACGCTCTTTCCAGGCGGCTCATGGGATAGAAGACAGCGCGAGAATCCGGGCCAGATCGCTCAGTTTATCAAGGACGAACTGCCGCTTGGCCGGTTCGGTCGCCCCGAGGAGGTCGCAGCCGTCGTGGTCTTTCTGGCATCCCAAAGGGCCAGTTTAGTGACCGGAGCGTGCGTTACCGTCGATGGTTGTCAGTCGCGGTCGCTCATCTGATCGGTCGCAAAGGTCCTGAGGCCGATAGAAATGTTTCCTTATTAAAGGCCAGTATGTCAATAAGGCTTCGAGTTCCTCGTGAGGGTGCTGGAGGATCAAATGGATAAGCGGGCCTTGCTGTCGATCCACGAGTCTGAGTTCAAGGGGCTCCTGCTCTATGCCCTCGCCCCGTAAGCCCGCTTTAAAGATTCTCAAAGGTGATCTCTCAACGGATGGTCATCTTCCCTGAGCTCCTTTAATGCCTTGGATCAGGGGCTCAACGATCTTGCTTTTCAGCGCCTCAGCATCAAGTATAGAGGTCAAAGGCACTCCGAGAGTTGATACCTGCAGGAATGGCAGGGGTTCCTTTGGCCAGATTGTGGAACTTGCTGGCAGAAGCCGACCATCATCGCTCCGCTGCGGCATTTTTAGGTGCCAACGTGCATATGAGTATTGCCAACGCTTCCCCACCTCTACCCCAGGACCATAATCAAACCAGCCAGCGGTTAGGAGTGGCTCATCCAAGGAAGTGCTGCCCTCCGCATCATCCAGCACTACTGACACAAAGCCCAAGATATGTTGAACGTTGTTGTTCTTATAAAATCGAGAAAAATCTTGTGGGATCCAGAAACGGGGGCTCGAAAGAGTGTATGAGAGACCTGCAAAGGGCTGAGCGGTCTCTGCTCTCCAGCCTCTATCGATCATTAGGCTGTCTGCTGTCATCAGCAGGAGAGAGATTTGCTCACAGAGTTTCCTTAATTGTTGCATCAAGCTCACGATATTTTTGCCATCCCCACTCATCATTGAAACCTCCACCTAAGTGGTTCTTCTGGTGAAACGTATATCCACTCGAAGTAAACCGGCGGACCAGAGAATGTCCATTGAATACTTGGATGCTCCTCAACTGTGGAGAAGCCCTGAAAGAAGGTCAAATTCAAGCGGCGAAGGACCTCTGCGAGGTCCCTGAGCATTTCCGGGCTGTCATCGGTGATCAAAGCCGGGAGGTGACGCCACGACAACCAAGAGATTCTTGCCTTCCCGCGGTTCTTATTTGCGAGTTCCCTCTGCGAGGCTTCAATGTCCTGAGCTGGATAGCTTACATCTGCGGTTAGATAAATGAGCAGCGGCTCGCATAATTCCTTTTCGGCCAGACGCTTCAGGTTCTCCCACTCCCGTGCGAGCTGATCATTTGGGTGCTCTCCCGCCTCTTCCTTCGAAGACTTACCTGGACGATACTTGGCCTCAACAACAACAAGGAACTTCCTATCATTGGGACAGGTTATTCGTAAGAGCACATCCGGTTCACAGCCGTCACAGTCTGACTCTTGGACCCAGGGCCAAAACTTATATTCGACCTTCACGTTGGCAGAAAGGTCCTCGAAGGGTTTTTCTCCCTGTGCGAATGAGGCTTTGGAAAGAAAAGGAACCAGTGCGCTCTCAGGTGAAAAATACTTCAATGCTCCGAAAACATTGGACGTAAGAATGTCCTCCATGTTCTCCTGCTCAGATGAAAGTTTACCGCCTAATGATGCCATTAACATGAATCTTACCTTCGAGCCTTTCCTATAACTTGCCAGTAGTCCCTTCGCGGGCCTATTGGGAGTTAGGTCATTAACGAAACATCGGTATAGTGGGACCAAGCGGTCCAGGGGGTAATTCAAACTGAATGTAGAATTGGATTACCGTTCGAGTTTTGGATCCCAAACCTGAAATGTGAGAAGGCGCGTAGCACGTCCAGGCGGTTCTGGGCAATTAATGTCCTCGATGTCAAGTGTTGAAGCGAATTTCTGGGGTGCATCACGAGGTTATGCGATCAAAATAGTTCCTGAGCCCGTTCTCTGGCCCCTTTTTGATTGCCTCTATATGTGTGATGCGTCCCAAAATTGAAGTGATGCTTTTTGTCCGTCTGGATGATTCGGCTGGGAGATATTTCAACTGGTGAATGGCTGCGCGAACCTGGCTGCGGTTCTTTCGTGGGACAACAATCCTTTTATTGTTAACCAGCAAACCGGTGATCACTTGGGGCTTCCAGTTCGGCATCACTTTTACTTTTCGATGCGGCACCCGAAAGCCCGCGTGGTGCAAGATTTCAACTACGGGATTTATGACTGATCTTGATTCAACGCCAGAGAATGCAATATCGTCCACGAAGCGAGTGATTCTTAGGCCTTCACGCTCAGCCACGGCGCACGCGTTGATGTCTGGGGGCATCAAGACTAAGTTGGCTAGTGTTGTGCTAGTCGGTGCTCCCTGAGGGAGGTGGTCTTCGAAGGTGGTCAATTGAGTGAGTAGGCGGGAAATCGTTGGACTGCACCCCAAAAGGCTGTTCCAGACATAAAACACTTGATCATTTGTGATGCTTGGAAAGCATTTCCCAATATCAAGGGTCACGACGCAAGCGGTTTGCGTGTGGATTGAGGCATTTGTGAAAGGCGAACATCCTCTCACGCCGCCATGTATGTGTATGGGAAGCTTAAGATCGGAAAGAAGCCATCTGTTGATCCTGCGTTGAACATGCTTAAGGGGATCGATAGGATTATCAATCCATCGGATTTTCCCCCCTTTGTGTTTAGGGAAGGGCCTATAATAACTGCCTGCCTTTGCTGCAACCTCCCGCAGGAGATCACGATTGACGCCAAGTTGAAACTCAAGATAGCGCAGCGAGCAGATCCCCAGGCATTCGGTCTTTTCTGTCATCTTTGCCTCTTGGGCTTTCTCGATTGCAATAGAAGCTCCAATAGTGAACTCGAGAGTTCCTGAAAATCTTGAGATGGCGTGTTTCTCAAGTCTTGAGGATCGCTTGCGAGCAGTATGACAAGGTAATTAGGAACACCAACTGCCCGGGAGAGTTTTTCAATCGTTGGTAGTCGAGGTGATCTCTTACCGGCCTCGATGAGAGACAGGTGGCTAGCTGCAATTCGAGCTTTCTTGGCTAACTCGATTTGAGTCAGACCTGCAGCCGCTCGACATATTTTGATAGCACGACCGTAGTTCATTCTATCCAAGAAAGCTTAATGGATCGTTTTGGCCTCAATCCCGCCGATTACTAGCTTGGCGGTTCAGGAAGGTCTCACAAAGTGTCTCAGCAATCGATCGGATCACCTCGAAGACTTCCTCTTGGGTGATACGATTGAATCGCCCAACTCTTCTGAGCTTCCTTTCCGCCCTTGCGAGCTCCTCCTTTTGGCCGGGGTCCAGTGCTCCGCATGCTTGCAACCGCTGGAGGTAGCCAATGCAAGCATTGAGATTCCTTGACCTCTGACGCATCTCCCTCACCTCCTTTCTCGGCACGTAATTTGCGCCGCGCCCCATAGCGCATGCCCCGAGAAGGAGAGCACTGAACCCGACGATCCTTAAGCCTGCTGATCATAAGCGCCCCTTTTCACAGCTTGTCCAGTTAGCAACCTTATCAGCTAGCCAGAGTTACTGCGATTAGCTTGCAGAGTGTTGAAACATGACTGACCTCTGCTTGCCACCTATGAGCACTCCTCCTAACAGCCAAAGTAGTTAGCCAAGTCAGTCAGCCAAGACCATTGCTGTCAGAAGGTGTACGGCGCCAGTCTTGAATTGGCTCCGCGACGGCGCTACTAGACGGACGCCGTCTTTAGCGAGCAGTTGCCTGCTCACGACTCACTTGAGTCGCATGAGGCAGCGCACAATGGAATAGGGGCCGGAGATGCTGTCAAAGAACCTCTGCACCGCCGGTTCGGCGGTCCATTATTAACAATTATAATAGCCAGAGAGCGTTTTCGTCAAGAATTTTCACTAAATAGCAAAGTTAATTTACTTTATGGCGCGAGATATTGATGGAGAGCAGAAGTCCCGCGGTCCTGATGGGGTTACAGCTCTACTCGACGGTTACACTCTTGGCGAGGTTGCGCGGCTGGTCTACGTCGCAGCCTTTCCGCACCGCGATGTGGTAGGCGAGGAGTTGAAGGGGGACGACAAGGAGCAGGGGCATCAGGTGAGGGGAGGTATGAGGGATGCTGACAAGATGGTCGGCCTTACTGAGGAGGCGGGAATCGGTTTCGTCAGAGAGGGCGATGATGATCCCGTTGCGCGTTTTCACCTCCGCGATATTACTCAATACCTTCTCGATGGTCCTGTCCTTTGGCGCCAGAAAGACCACCGGCATCTCTTCCGTGATCAGGGCGATGGGTCCATGTTTCATCTCGCCGGCCGGATACCCCTCGGCGTGAATGTAGGAAATCTCCTTGAGCTTCAGGGCCCCCTCCAGCGCGACGGGATAGTTGATGCCACGGCCCAGATAGAGGAAATTCGAGGCGGCGTGGAAGTGCCCGGCCAGTTCTTCCAGTGCGGGCCCGAGGGAGAGTACCTGCTCCATCTGTTGTGGCAAGTGGATCAGTTCGCCGAGCAATTCCTGGGTTCTTGCCGCGTCGAGACGCCCTTTGGCTCGACCCAGGGCCAGCGCCAGCAGGTAGAGGGCTGCCAGTTGAGAGGTGAACGCCTTCGTCGAGGCGACGCCGATCTCCGGACCCGCGTGGGTGTACAGGACCCCATCACTTTCACGGCTGAGTGTAGAGCCGACCACGTTGCAGATGGCGAGGGACTTGCAACCGCGGCGACGGGCTTCTCGCATTGACACCAGCGTATCCAGCGTTTCACCGGATTGGCTGATTGCAATGACCAGCGTTCGCTCATCCAGGATCGGATCGCGGTACCGGAATTCAGAGCCGTAGTCAACCTCGACCGGAATACGCGCCAGATCCTCGATGAGGAACTTACCGATCAGCCCGGCATGCCAGGAGGTCCCGCAGGCGACCAGGACGATCCGATCGAGCGACGGTAGCCGGTCATGGAGGGCGTCAAGTCCTTCCAGGTAAAGGTGACCGCCTTCCAGCGAAAAACGACCGCGAATAGTATCCCGAATTGCTCGAGGCTGCTCGTAGATCTCTTTCAGCATGAAGTGCTTATATCCGCCCTTTTCGGCCATGAGTGGTGTCCAGAGAATCTTTTCGATCTTCTTTTGTACCGGCTCTCCGGCCAATGTCGTGACGTTGACACCATCGTGGGAGAGGACGACCATCTCCTCATCGTCCAAAAACAGGACGTCCCGGGTATGGGAAAGAATAGCGGGGAGGTCCGAGGCGATGAGGAACTCTCCGTCACCCAATCCCACCACCAGTGGGCTACCGTTTCTAGCCGCCACGATCCTGTGTGGATCGCCCTTCCAGAGGACTCCTAGAGCATAGGAACCGACGACGCCGGCCAGAGCCAGGCGGACAGCCGTTTCCAGGTCGACCGTGTTCCGGAGTTGCGTTTCGATCAGGTGAGCGAGCACCTCGGTGTCGGTCTCCGACGTGAAGTGGTGGCCCTCCCGCTGGAGCTTTTCTTTCAGGACCAGATAGTTCTCGATGATGCCGTTATGGACGACAACGACATCGCCGGTGCAATCGCTATGAGGATGGGCGTTCTCTTCGGTAGGCCGGCCGTGGGTGGCCCAGCGGGTATGACCGAGCCCGACCTCGCCGGAGAGATCGCGACCCCACAGGGTATTCTCCAACTCCTTGATCTTGCCCACGCTACGATAGACGACGATCCGGTCCTGTTGAAGGATCGCCAGGCCGGCCGAATCGTAGCCTCGATACTCCAGCCGCTTGAGTCCCTCCAGGAGGACCGGGACGACCTTTTTGTGTCCGATATACCCCACGATTCCGCACATTGCTTTACCCCTTCCGGTGTTTGGATCGAAATGCCACGGCAGAGCCGCTCTTATTGACCTGCCGTGCTCGACCGAATGCCAGCGCATCAGGCGGCACGTCCTCGGTGATGGTCGATCCGGCGGCGATGATGGCACCCCGGCCCACCGAGACCGGCGCCACGAGGATCACGTCGCTGCCTACAAATACGTCGTCTTCAATCACCGTCTGGTGCTTGGTAAAGCCGTCATAGTTACAGGTAATCGTTCCGGCGCCGACGTTGACCCGCTCCCCAACGGTGGTGTCGCCGATGTAGCTTAAGTGCGGAACCTTGGACCCTTCGCCGACGACCGACTTCTTGACCTCCACGAAATTTCCGACCTTGGCGTGTTGCCGGAGTTGGGCCTGGGGTCTCAGGTGCGCGTAGGGTCCGACCTGGCACCCGTCTCCGATCTGACTCTCCTGGATAATGCACCCATCCAGGATCACGGTATCATCGCCGATTGTCGAATGGCGGATCCGGCAACCTGAGTAGATCGTTGTCCCTTCTCCGATCACAGTCTGTCCTTCGAGGGTGACGTTCGGGTAGAGGATCGAATCGGGACCGATCCTGACCAGCGGTCCGATGTATGCGCGCTCGGGGTCAAGGAGCGTGACCCCTTCAACGAGCAGCCGCATGGCGGTCTTTCGCCAGAGAAGGCGATGGACCTCAGCCAGTTCGGCACGGGTGTTGACCCCTCGTACCTCATCGGGGTCGAGCACCCGGCACGCCTGCACGCCCCCGTCGCGATCCCGTAGCAGCGCGATGGCATCCGGGAGATACAGTTCGCCCTTGACGGCAGAAGGACGAATCGCGCGGAGGGCCTCGAAGAGCGCCTGCGCGGCAAAGCAATAGACCCCGGCGTTGATTTCGCGGAGTTGCCGCTCCTGCGGCGTGGCCTCCGGTTCCTCAACGATCCGCAGGAGGTCGCCGGCTGCGGATCGAACCACCCGCCCATAGCCGGTCGGATCAGGCAGTTCAGCCGTGAGGACGGTAGCGCGCGCGCCGGTCTTGCGGTGCGACCGCAAGAGATCGTCGAGGGTCGGTGAGGTAAGAAGAGGTGTGTCCCCGGACACGACCAGAAGATCACCATCGAAGCCGGCGAGGGCTTCCCGGGCTTGCAGCAGGGCGTGCGCCGTGCCGTGCTGTTCCGGTTGGCAGACGAATTCGAGGGCCTCGCCCGCCAGTGCCTCTCTCACTCTATCGGCCTGGTGACCGGTGATCACCAGGGTTCGTTTCGCCTGATGGGGGCGGCACGCTTCAATCACATAGGCGATCATCGGCAGACCGGCCACCGGATGCAGCACCTTCGGGAGCTTCGAGCGCATCCTGGTCCCTTGGCCCGCAGCCAATATCACCGTGCAGAGATCGTTCATTTGTGGACGCTCATCCTTGAACCCCGAACTGCACCCTGTCTGGAGCGTGGATCACAGGTCTGTTTATGGCGATGCTACCACACCTTTAAATGGCTGCAAAATCGATTGCGCAGACCCAAGGACGAGATTGCTTCGCTACGCTCGCAATGACGGGGTGGTGCCTCACGTTCGCATCTCCTGCCTCCCGAGCGCGCGCAGGGCCGCCGAGATGACGAAGAGCGATCCTGTGACAACAACGGTGTCCTCCGGATCGGTCACCGTCTTGGCCAGGACGATCGCCTCGGCCACATCTTCCATAATCTCGATCTTTGGACAGAGACGTTCGGCCTCCTGCAGATGGCGCGGATCGGCAGCGCGCTCGCTCTCCGGACGCGTGAGGATGACCCGCTTTGCCAGTGGCGCCAACGCTTGCAGCATCGCGATCCAGTTCTTATCCTGAAGTACGCCGAATACCAGCGTCACGCGACCGGTAAACCGTTGCTCTTCCAGGAACGCATGTAATGCGATCGCACCCGCCGGGTTGTGCGCGCCATCCAGGATGACAAGGGGCCGGCCGGGAAAAAGCTGGAGACGGCCAGGCCATTGTGTCCGGCGTAACCCTTTGCGGATTGAACTCTCTGAAATGGCGGCGCCGTCGGTCTGGAGGAGTCGGGATGCCGCGAGCGCCGTGACCGCATTGACCACCTGATGCCGGCCGAGCAGGGGGATATCGAAGGTTCCTGGAGGCTGCCCCTTTTCCCCCACGCTGAATCGCTGACCGAAGAGATCTGATCGGTGAACCCGCCAGTCGTATGCGCTCCGGACATCCAAAAGGGTCACGCCGCGTTTTCCACATGTATCGGCAATGACCGCCAGAGCCTCCGGGGCATCAACGGCAGTAACGACATGCGTTGCCTCCTTGATAATCCCTGCCTTCTCTGCGGCGATTGCTCTCAGTGTCCTTCCCAGATACTCCTCATGCTCCAAGGCGATGTTGGTGATCATCGCCACTTGAGCGTTGAGAACGTTAGTCGCATCAAACCGGCCTCCCATCCCTACTTCCACAACCGCATAGTCCACCTTACTGCGAACGAAGTGGAGGAAGGCGAGGGCGGTCGTGGTCTCGAAGAAGGTAGGGTGGGAAATACGAAATCCCCCCACCCCCCCTTTATAAGAGGGGGGCACGGGGGGATTTGGCGTGTCTGGTGTCGGGAAGAGATTGGCGATGACAGGACGGAGTTCAGAGATGAGGGCGGCGACATCCGCCTCCGAAATGGCCTGCCCGTCTACCTGGATCCGCTCCGTAAACTCCAGCAGATGCGGAGATGTATAGAGCCCGACCCGGTAGCCGGCAGCCTTCAGGATCGACGAGAGAAAGGCGGCAGTAGACCCTTTGCCGTTGGTCCCGCCGACCAGAATGGATGGAAACCGACGGTGCGGATCTCCAACCGCCCCAAGAAGCCGGTGGATATTCTCAAGACCCAGCTTCACGCCGTAACGCTGGAGCCCATAGAGATAGGCAATCGCTTGGGAATAGGTCATGCGCGGTTTATGCTGAAGGCTTCTCTCCGGTGACCTACCAGAGCGGCGAGCCTGGATAGCGTCGAGCCAACCAGCAATCGAGCCCGAACGAGCGACCGGCCCGCGTAAGAAAGACCACCAGCAGACCGGCCATAAACGCCTGATCTGAGGTGGTAGCCGGTGAGCCGCCCCCCTTGGCCAGATAGAAATTGAGCGTCATAAAGATTCCTGCTAGCGCAGCCGGACGTGTCAAGAGCCCAAACAGGAGCGCCAAGCCGGCCAGAATCATCCCCCAAGCGATTAACCCGGCGAAGAGCTGATGATAGGGAATAACTACACCGGTCAGAAACGGCTTATACCAACTGAACGCCCCCGTGGCCTTGGTCGTAAGCCACTTCTCCAACATGCCCGGACCGGTAAAGCTGCCGGTCAACTTTCCGAGGCCATCTTGAAAAAAGTAGTAGCCAAAAAAGATGCGCAAGATCGCGACCTGCCAGAGCTTCGTTTCTGTCTGCCAGTTACCTCTCGGCTTGGTCACCGATACTCCCTATGAGTTCCCACGCTATAGCTTCTCGGCCTCAAGAATTCGGATGCCATCCTCTTCGCGTGTTGAGAGGAGTTTCAGGCCGACGCCAGCCAGCAACGATTCGAAGATCGCAATCGCAAACGGGAATCGGTTGGCGTCAAACGCGAACTCTACGCGCTCGGCAGGCTGAAGCTCCTCGGCATGCATTCGGAGGACGCCCTTTACGTAGGTGATGATATCCGCGCTACACGTAAGCGCGCGAACCACAATGCGCTGCATCGGCCTGTCCTCGACTATGATTGGGGAATAGCCAGCGTAACGGGTCTACTGCTTCTTTACATTCACCGTTCACCCTGAGCCTGTCGAAGGGTGAGGTATTTTGACTGGTTCCGTTCATGGTTCGACCAGCTCACCACGAACGGAATGCCGCTAGAGCTTTTTCCGCGTTATGTACCAGCGATCGGCGCCCGCCTTGGCGCGCTTGTCGGCCTCGTCGATCGTCTGCGGCGGCGGCACGATCACATCCTGGCCTGGCTGCCAGTCGACCGGGCAGGCGACCCCGTACTTGTCCACGGTTTGCAGCGCCTTCAGGCTCCGTAAGATCTCGTCGATGTTTCGCCCGAACGGGATCGGATAGTACATGGCGAAACGGACGAACCCCTCGGGATCGATGAAGAAGACGCCGCGGACGGTGAGGCCGACCTCGGGGTTGATCAGATCGTAGTCGTTGGCCACCTTCTTCTCGGGGTCGGCGACCACTGGAAAATCGATCTTGACCTTGGCGCTCTCCTCCATATGGCGGAGCCACTCGATGTGTGAGTAGATACTGTCTACGCTCAGACCGATTACCTCGCAGTTCAGGTCTTTGAACTCCTTGTATCGCTTGGCGAACTGGATGAACTCCGTCGTACAGACCGGCGTAAAGTCGGCGGGGTGGGCGAAGAGCAGGACCCACTTGCCGCGGAACTGCGAGAGGGTAATGGGACCCTTGGTAGTATTGGCGGTGAAATCCGGCGCCTTTGATCCGATCTTGACCATCGTAACCTCCTTTGATGCTTGGTTGATGGAGTTGTCAGTATCGAGCCTTGCGCTTCTCGTTCCAATCAGCCCAACTGTCGTACACTCAGAGATGCTGGTTCTATACATGGCGACATACGTCTCAGGCAGTTTGTCATTCCGGGCTTGACCCGGAATCCAGTGCCTTTCTGGATTCCCGCTTTCGCGGTAATGACTTCCATTGTTGCGACGTACGACGGGACCTATAGACTATTGTAGTCTAAAGTTCTCCCTGGGCGAACAACGATTTTGTAATCGCGCTCAGAACATCCCGTTTACCTGACGCAGCCGTCGGAAGAGCCACGCGATTGTGAGCAGCAGGCTCAGCAGCGCAACCGTCATTTGCGCCGGGGGATAATCGTAATGGTTCGCGAGCACGAACGCGATCGCGCCCGTCAGGACGGCAACAACAGGGGCCACCAGGAACATCGGGCCAACCTCTCGGCAGACGTTCTTCGCGACGAGGGCGGGGAGTACCAGGCACCCAAACGTATACAACATCCCGGCGGATCGGATGGATAACCCTACGGCGAGACCAAGTAACGTGGAGATGATCGCGGCCCACCGGCTGGTATGCATCCCTACCGCGGCCGCCATAGCGGGGTCCATGAGGAAGAGCAGGGTGCGCCGATGGGTGGCCGCGAGGAAAAGAGCGGTCATGGCGGCGAGCGCGCTGAAGCCCCAGACGTCCGCGCGGGTCGCGCCGATGATGCTCGAGGAGAGCAGCCGGTGAATCTCCTCCAGACCGTGCGGGCTGCGGGAGACGATGAGAATAGAGAGGCTGGCCGACAGCAGAAATACCCAACCCGTGATCGCCTCGTGGCTTTCCCGATCCGCTTCCGCCCAGCCCCCTGTGATGAGCGCGGCGACCAGGGAGAACGCTACGGCCATGGCGGACAGGAATTCGTCCGAGTGAAACCAGGGGAGCGTGGCGGGAGCGATCCATGCCCCGATCCACATCGCCAAGGCGATACCGAGCGTTGAGGCCTGCGACATGGCCGCGCCGACGAAGATCTGGTCGCGGGCCACCGCCAGCACCCCCACCAACGAAAGCAACAGGGCGATCGACCAACCGACGAGATACGTGTTCTGAAACAAGGGCCACGATGAGAGGAACTCCCCAATCACGGATGTGCCCCCGGAGGGTAGACCTGGACCGCGACAGTGCCCGATGGATCGCGCGTGACCTCCACGCCCACCCCGTACACCCGTTTCAGGACGTCCCGGTTGAGCAGTTGCTCACGCGGTCCGGTCTCGATACTGCCCGAACGGAAGAGAGCCAGGTGCGTGGCATATCGGGCGGCGATGGCGATATCGTGGGTGACGAAGAAGAGGGTCAGATGCTCCTGCCGGTTCAGGTCGGCGAGCAATCGCAGGAACGCGTCTTCCGTCGAGAGGTCAAGGCCGTTGGTCGGTTCGTCGAGGATCAGCAGATCGGGTCGCCGCACGAGGGCTCGAGCCACCAGCGCTCGTTGTCGTTGCCCGCCAGAAAGGGACCAGTAGCTGCGTCGCGCCATCCCCTCCAGACCGACCTTGTAGAGCGCCCACTCGAGGCGCTCCATTTCCTCTTTTTTTGTGCCGAGTCGAGTGCCCACGAGCCCCAGTATGACAAATTCCCGAACCGTAGTGGGGAGGGCCGGGTTCAGATCGCATCGCTGCGGGACAAAACCGATCCCCTCCCGACGCGCCAGGTTGGGGTGAAGCCATAATCGACCGGCCTTGGGGCGCAGGATCCCCAGCATGGCGCGAATCAGCGTGGTCTTTCCGGAACCGTTCGGCCCGATGAAGAACCAGAACTCCCCCTTTCGACACTCAAGGGCAACGTCTTCGAGTACAGTCCGACGCGCGTAGCCGACCGTCAGCCCTGTCGCTTGCAGGACGACATCAACGTGTTCCATATTCCTCCAGTGCCGGCGGTACCCGTAGACCAGTAAGGACCATCCCTATGAGCCTCCTAACGCCGTGGTCAGCTCTCTGACATTATAATCAATCATCGCAACGTAGTCATCGGTGCCGGCCCGTGCCCCTACCTGGTGGGCCAGGTTCACGATCCTGGCGCCGGTCTGTTGTGCGAGGAACCGCGCATGTCGAGGGTCGTAATATGAAGCCGAGAGGATAACGTGTATCCCCTCCGCTCGCATCTGCTCTACCAGTTCGCTCAGATGTCTGGTCGTTGGGGGAATTCCCGGCTTCGGCTCCATGAACCCGATCACCGCGATCCCAAATCGGCGAGCGAAGTAGGGCCACAAATTATGATCGGCGACGACCTTGGTGCCGAAGTACGGCAGCATCCTGCCCAGCCATCCCCTCAGCAGGGCCTCCTCCCTTTGCCCCTTCAGGAAAGCCGGCAGCTTGCCGTGTTGATAGAGCAGGGCGAGCTTTTCAACGTCGTACTTCCTGGCAAGCCGTTCGCCCGCCAGCGCTGTGCCCAGTCTCAGGTGGAAAGCGATGAAACGATCGTCGAAGTAGGGCTTGCGCTCCGGTCGCAGCGCTACGAGCGCGTCGCGGATCAGCCGGGCTACCTTCAGGCCATTCACAGGATCCGATAGATAGTGAGGGTTGCCGAGAGGATGGATGTCGCCCATGGAGCGATCTACTGGTCCGATGGGGACCTCGAGCGGGGCAATGACTCTGGAGGCGTCGAGATAGCCGCGACCGCCCGGCAGGACCGCTGCGTTCCTGGCGTTCTGCAGGAGGACCGGGGCCCAACCGATCTCCAGATCCATTCCCATCTGGATATAGAGATCGCACTGGCTCAGCGCCTTGATGAAGCTGGGCTTGGCCTCGATGAAATGCGCGTCTTCCGTTCCCTTGGCGAACACCGTGACCGAAACCTGGTCCCCTCCCACCTCGCGGGCAAGGCTCCCCAGGTCCGGCACGGTGGCGCAGACAGCAACTGACTTGGCGCCTTCCTGGGCGGAGGCGCGCACACTCAGTAGGCTGAAGGATGCCAAGATGCAGCTCAAGATCCCCAGCGCATACCATCGTTGCAGACATTTCAGCATACGCGATTCTCCCGTCGTTAATATTTGTGAGCTGGGTGGGCGCCGTAGAGGAATTCCACCCCAAGCCAGACGGAATGGGCGTCCTGGTGTTCCAGGTGATCGGCCCGGTCGTAGTTGTACTGCAGGCGAAGCCGCGAGAACTCAGAAGGGTGCCAGGCCAGTAACGGCGAGACCCGGTGCCGGTCGTCCCGGAAGGGGTCGCCTTCGCGGCCGTTGAATACACCCACGCTCGCGCCGCTGCCTGTCGCATATTCGTAGCGTAGTCCGGCGGCCCAACCATAGGTAAACCCGTACAGCGCCTGCGTGTAGAATCCCCAGTCCCGTAACGTCTTACGCGGCAGCGTTACTACTCCGTCAGTGAACCGGTCCGCTACATAATCCCGCCCCATCGCCTCCGACTGCCACAGGAAGAGGGGCCATCCGCGGGAGCTGTTAGCAGGGCGCCAGGTCAGTTTGAGGTCCGTCCCATAGATGCGTGTGTGGCCATCGGCGCCCGTCGCATTGGGGCCGAACAGCCCTGACAGACCGAGTTTGGTCGTGACTGTGTCGCTCAGGTTCCACGAGTTCTCCCAGCGGAGCAGATAGAGAAGGTCCGTCAGGTGTCTCACGTCGCGTTGGACGAACGGCCGTCCGCCGATCGACCGCTCTTTAAAGAATTCTTCGTTGGACAGGAAGCTGGCCGCGATCTCGCCGTTTGCGTTCTGGACGCCCACGTGCAGTTGAGAATACCAAGGCAGCGGCGTGAGCCAGCCCAGCCGGACGCCCGCCTGTCGCAGGCCGTCAGGTCCGAACAGCCGAGTATTGATCACCGGCTGATCCAACCAGTCCCATTGATGGGGATGCTGAGGGTTGATTTGGCCGAACTCCGTGAAGAAGTGTCCTCCCTTCAGTTGCAGTCCATACGGCAGCGCCTGCGTGGTCAGGAAGGCTTCCTCCAGCTCGACCCGGGTGTTGCCAACGACAGGGTCGATGAGGTAGACGATATGGGTCTCGCCCGTCAGGTATGGATCCACGGCGCCGGTGAATGACAGCTCCGCCTGCTGGACCGTAAAGCCGCGCTTGCGGGGATCGTGATCGCCGCCCTCAAGTCTCTGGATGGAGGCCTCCCGTTCGGTGGAACTTCCGGCTGCAAACAGCGCATCCAGCGACACGTCGATCAGCCGGAAACTGCTCCCGCCAACCTGACGCGACAACAGGTCAGTCGGCGCCGCCGCCGGCGTCTGCGGCTCCATCTCCTGTACGGCCTTTTCAAGAGCCGATTCGGGGGTTGCGGGTTTCTCCGCTGCCGGCAACTGAGATCGCATCGCTTCAATTTGATGTTGGAGTTCCGCCAGCTTCCTCTCCTTTTCCGCGTCTCGTCGGCGAAGCTCTTCAACTACCTGTTTGAGGGCCTCCAGTTCAGGATTCTTGACCTGTGCCCAGGTCACTCCCGTTCCGATAATCAGTGTGGAAAGTACCATGAGCGCAATGACGCTCTTCTTTTTCAGGTTAGACCAGTGCATGAATCATCCCTCCGTACGAAGCTCGTCGCCGCACCTGTGGTAGGCCACGAGCGATGGGCCACTCATGCTATAGAAGCGGAGCAGACGCCGTGCCATTCCTCCAAAACTCGCGGCAGGCGTCATTGCCCGGACAGGCTCCCGCGTCATTGCGAGGCGAAGCCGAAGCAATCTTACAGTCCTTCAGGATAACGACGGTGAGATTGCCGCGCTCCCGTTGGTCGCTCGCAATGACAACGGTGGCGCTAATGTGTGCTAGTTGTACGGGTCGGTCGAACGCGGAGTGTTACAGGCAGAAGGGTGGGGCGCGACTGTGAAACGATCCGAGATCGGTGACGTATGGAGTGATAACGAATGAGGGAATGCGGAGGAGTGAGCTGAGGGAGAAGCGTAGCAGGAAGACAACGAGGAGTCCGGTCGCGGCGACTTGGTGCCAGAAATGGATCGGGCAGGATCCGTTCGCCTTGGGCTGAGGCTCGTCCCCGGACTGATGAGGATCAGTGGTCCGGCTCGAGCTGGGGAGGAGCGGCCGGAGCAGCCCCCCGAGGGAACCGGCATCGCCATGATCGTGGGGGTCAGGGGCCAGCAGCAGAAAGCCGATGGCCAGGACCACAAGGGCGGCCGCCAGACGTCTGCTTCTACAACCTCTATCGCTTTGCCGACCTCTGTCCACCTTCCTCCATCCCAATATCGATCGATATCTACCTGCCTTCCGCCAGGCAACTCGCGACGGTCTGTGTTTCAGGCATAGGCATCTCATACCAATGGGGGTCCAGCCGTGTCAAGGCGAAACTTCCGGCCCAGTGGGCGCTTCTGCTTGACAGAGCGCCATAAGCCGTCTAAACTACTGTCTATTAGTAGTTGGTTACTGGGAAAAGGAGGCCTATGGCCTCCTCGCTCTGTTTGATGGCATCAATTCAGGAGGACGAGATCGTGTACGCGATTATCGAGTCGGGAGGTAAGCAACGCCGTGTCAGTCCTGGCGCTCTTGTTACCCTCGAACGAATCGAGGGCGAGGCCGGGAAGCAGGTCGAGCTTTCGAACGTTCTGATGGTGGCCGACGGCGACCAGGTAAAGATCGGCGCCCCCTATGTTGAGGGCGCTGCGGTTGTAAGCGAGATCGTCCGGCAGGGTCGTGGGCCAAAGATTACCGTCTTCAAGTTCAAACGACGAAAGCGCTATCGGCGCACGCAGGGTCACCGCCAGGCCCAGACCACCTTACGAGTCACAGAAATCAGGGGTTAGAATGTAGGTATTTGGAGGAGCAATGGCACACAAAAAAGGAATGGGAAGTTCCCGGAATGGCCGGGATAGCCAAAGTCAGCGGCTGGGCATGAAGGCTGCGGCTGGGCAGACGGTATCAGCGGGAAGCATTCTGATCCGCCAGCGCGGCACCCGTTTCAAACCGGGCAAGAATGTCGGGATCGGTTCCGACGATACACTGTTTGCCAAAGTGGCCGGGGTTGTAACGGTCGAGCACCGCGGGGGACAAGGCCGTTTCCTCAGCATCATCGGTGTCTGAACGGGATAGGGTGTCTCGCCCCCCACACCCCGTACGTCGAATCGACTTCGATGTTCATCGATGAGGCCTACATTCGAGTCGAGGCAGGCGATGGCGGCCGGGGCTGTGTCAGCTTCCGGCGCGAGGCGCATGTCCCACGAGGCGGGCCTGACGGCGGCGACGGCGGCGACGGCGGGAGCGTGTACCTCGTTGCCAGTCGTTCATACCGAACGCTGGACGATCAGAAGTATCAACGGCATTATCGGGCCCAGGGTGGCGTACATGGACGCGGGAAGACCATGCATGGTCGACGCGGCGCCGACCTGATCATCCCGGTTCCGCTCGGTACGGTGGTCGTCGATGATGAGACGGGAGAGCTGCTGGGCGACCTGGTTGAAGACGGCGTGCAACTGCTGATCGCCAGAGGAGGGAAAGGCGGGCGAGGCAATGCTCGCTTTGCTACTCCAGTGCGACAAGCCCCTCGTTACGCTCAGCCTGGGGAATCCGGGCAGAGGCGTCGGTTTCACCTCACCCTGAAACTGCTGGCCGATGTCGGCCTGATCGGCCTGCCAAATGCGGGTAAATCGGCCCTGCTGTGCTGCATCTCGGCAGCCCGCTCGAAGGTGGCCGAGTACCCATTTACAACGCTGACCCCGCACCTTGGCACTGTCGAGATCGATCCGCTGGGCGCCTTCGTGGTGGCTGATATCCCCGGGTTAATCGAGGGAGCATCCTCAGGCGCGGGTCTCGGCATCCGCTTTCTGCGACATATCGAGCGGACCCGCCTGTTGGTGCATGTCATTGATGTCTCTGATACTGCAAGAGATCCTCAGGAAGCGCTGGCTGTCGTCGAGGAAGAACTCCGAGCCTTCAATCCCGAACTGCTGAAGCGCCCTCGCGTTATTGCCGCCAACAAGATCGATCTTCCCCACAGCAGACGCCTTCCTGCGCTGCGTGCGCTCTGCGCGGAGCGTAATCTGCCCCTTTTTCCGCTATCAGCCATGGCAGGTGAGGGGGTCGAGCCGCTCGTCCAGTACCTGGCCGATCAGCTCCAGTCCGCCGCTGGATACGAGATGCGACCTGCGAGATGCGAAGGACAGAGTATGGGGAACATCGCGCATCGCACATCGAACCTCGGACCGTTCTCATGAGTGGCGCAGAAAGATCATCGCCTGACGCCCGATCCGCTCCTTCGACCGCGCTCAGGACAGGCGCGCGGGAGGCAAAACGGCTGGTCGTGAAGGTCGGCTCAGCCGTTCTGTCCAAGGGTGATATTGCCCTACATCAGCCGACGCTACAGCGGATCTGTCATGATCTTGTGTGGCTTCGCAAGGATGGGCGCCAGGTGGTGCTGGTTACTTCTGGCGCCATTCTCGCTGGGATGGGTCGGCTTGGGCTGACCGAGCGGCCCGGAAGCATCCCGTTGAAGCAAGCCGCTGCCGCTGTCGGCCAGAGCCTGCTCATGCGCTACTACGAGGAGGCCTTCGCGCCGTATGGCCAGAAGCTGGGACAGCTTTTGCTCACCCAGGAGGACTTTCGCTCGCGACATCGGTACCTCAATGCGCGCAACACCTTATTTACACTGCTCCACCTTGGGGTGCTCCCGGTTATCAACGAGAACGATACGGTGGCCGTGGAGGAGATCAGGTTTGGAGATAACGACCGTCTCTCGGCGTTGGTGGCAACGCTGCTCGGGGCGGACCTGCTGATCATCCTGACCGATCTGGACGGATTGTACACGGCTGATCCGAGGAAAGATCCCGCCGCGACGCTCGTCTATGAGGTGCCTCGACGATCTGCTGGCGTTCACTTTTGGGCCGACGAGTCGGGGACCGGGCTCGGTACGGGTGGGATGGCCACAAAGGTGGAAGCGGCGTACGCGGCCGCGGCTGCCGGCGTCCCTACCATTATTGCGAACGGCCTTGTGGAGGGGATTCTGGAGCGGATCGTCCGCGGCGATGCGGTCGGCACCGTCTTCCAGGCGTCTGCGTCCAAGATGCGGAGCCGAAAGCGCTGGCTGGCTTTTGCGACGGGGCGCAGGGGGCGGATTGCTGTAGATGCCGGAGCGAAGGAGGCCCTCATCCGTAACGGTAAGAGCCTTCTACCATCCGGAGTCGTCTCCGTCGATGGCGAGTTCGAGGGAGGCGAGGTGGTGAGTCTCTGTGACATCGGCGGCGTAGAGTTCGCGAGGGGTGTGGTGAACTATGACGCTGAACAGGTGAAAAAGATCAAGGGCATCAGAAGCGTCCAGATCGAGGATGCGCTTGGCGCCAAGCCGTTCGATGAGGTGGTGCACCGGGATAACCTGGTGATATTGGAGAGGTGAAGACGTGACGGCGCAGATGGTGCGAGAGCTTGGGACAGCGGCGCGGCTTGCGGCTCGGGCCCTGGCCATGGTGGTGCCGGAGGTGAAGAACCGGGCAGTTACGGCCGTGGCAGACGCGTTGTGGAACGGCCGGGCAGCGATCCTCTCGGCTAACGCGCTCGATCTCGCGGAAGCCGGGTCGGCGCATCATCCGCCTGCGTTGCTGGACCGACTGGCGCTCGACGAAAAGCGGATCGAGAAGATGGCGGCCGGCGTACGACAGGTGGCGGCGCTCCCCGATCCTGTCGGTGAGATCACCGGAATGTGGCGCCGCCCAAACGGTCTGCTCGTCGGCCGGATGCGGGTGCCGCTCGGAGTTATTGGCGTTATCTACGAGGCCAGGCCCGGGGTGACTGCCGATGCGGCGGCCCTCTGCCTGAAGTCGGGAAATGCCGTCATACTGAAAGGGGGTCGAGAGGCGATCCGCAGTAACCGGGTCATCAGCAGTTTGCTTGCGGATGCGGCTATGGCAAGCGGTCTGCCCAAGGGTTGTGTAGCGTTCATCGATTCGGTTGACCGGGAGGCAGTGAGCCACCTGCTTCAACTTACGGGACTCGTGGACCTGATTATCCCACGAGGAGGGGAGGGGTTGATTCGGGCGGTGCAGCGAACCTCAACTATTCCAGTTCTGGCCCACGATAAAGGGCTCTGTCACACCTATGTCGATGAAGGCGCCGATCTTCACATGGCGGAGGAGATCGCCTTCAACGCCAAGGTTGAGCGACCCGGCGTCTGCAACGCCATGGAGAGCCTGCTAGTGCATGAGCGGGTGGCCGCTCTCTTCTTGCCGCGAATCGTCGGACGCTTGCAGGAGGCCGGAGTTGAAGTCCGGGGTTGCCCTCGAACAAGGGCCCTGGTGCCGGGTATTGCGCCTGCCACCGAGGTAGACTGGGATACCGAGTATCTCGACCTGATCCTGTCGATAAAGGTAATCGGCTCGTTCGAAGAGGCGGTGGCGCACATCGCCGCGCACGGCTCGGGTCTGGCCGAGGCGATCGTCACAGCGGATCACGGCCGAGCCATGCGTTTCCTTCGGGAGGTGGATGCCGGGGCCGTGTTCGTCAACGCTTCCACCCGTTTCACTGACGGCTGGGAGTTCGGGATGGGGGCCGAGATGGGGATCAGTACGCAAAAGCTCCATGCCCGGGGCCCGGTTGGTCTTACGGAGCTGACCTGCGAGAAGTTCATCGTATTCGGTGACGGCCAGGTGCGGGACTCACGGCAATGATGGTTTGAGGTTGTCCACCTGTTTTCTGATATCCAGTGTGTGAGCTGGCGACGTAAGATCCTAGATTGAGCTGCAATTGGCTAGAGAAGTTTCTTTCCTCTACCCCTTGTCAAGCGATCTTTGTAATCGACTAAGGGTGAGGGCCTTGGTAGCTGAAGGAAATGTGACGGGATTCATGAGAAAAGATGATCTGGCCGCGAGGAAGCTTAACCTGCTGGATGAGTTCATGCGTTACGCGTTTGACCATCCGGCCATCCTCGAGCAGATTCCTGAAGACGCACATGTTGTGATCCTGCCGGCCGATGACCCGGAACTGAGTGCAGAGAATCAGCAGATGGTGACTCAGCTTCGTGCGCACGGAGAAAGAGTCGTGTTGATTAAGTTCAAGAGGCCTGAGGTCCATGCGCCCGAGTTGGAACTCCTGACGGCGTAGTTCCCGACGGTCTTGAGCTGTAAATGCCATGATCAACCAGGAACTTGGAGCCCGGAACCGGGTACCCGCTATGAGGCGACTATGCATATCGGTGTGATGGGGGGGACCTTCGATCCGATACATCTCGGCCACCTGCGGGCCGCCGAGGAGATCTACTGGGCCTTTGAGCTGGACAAGATTATCTTTGTGCCGGCCGCCCAGCCCCCTCACAAAGAAGAGGAGTTCGAAGCCTCAGCCATGCACCGATACGAGATGGTCTCGCTGGCGACGGTCTACACGCCGTACTTCAGCGTTTCCCCGATTGAGCTGAGCCGACCGGGCCGATCCTATTCGGTTGAGACACTCCGAGAGTTTCGAAAGCTATACGGGGATGAGAGTACGATCTACTTTATCATGGGGGTCGACGCGTTCCTTGACATCGCCACATGGAAAGAAGCGCGGGAGTTACTGTCGCTGGCGCAAGTCATCGTCACTGCCCGTCCTGGCTGGCGGCTTGATGAGGTTGAGCGCTCCATGAGGCCTGAGCAACGGCATCTTCTGGGTAACCCTCGGTTTAAGTACGTGAAGATCTCTGAGATCACGCGGGAGACCGCAACGGCACACCGTGAACCCCGCTTGGTCTTGTTGGTTGAAGTGGTGTCGTTGGATATCTCCTCCAGCGAGATCCGGCAACTAGTGAAAGAGGGGAGGAGCATCCGGCATCTGGTGACCGACACCGTGGCCGCTTACATAGGCAAGAATCGCCTGTATCAACCTGGACGAAAAGGCTCATAGGCTGACCTGTCTGCGTGCTACGCACAGGCAGGCGCGAGGCTTCGACATGAACTCACCCGAACGACCTGCATTATCGACAGACACGAGCGGGCGGATCGACACCGACACGCTGTTGCGGCTCGCAGTGGCGGCAGCCTCCGAGGTGAAGCCCACCTCCCTGGTACACCTTGACCTCCGGGGTTTGTGTTCCTTTACCGATCATTTCCTCATTGTGAGTGCCCCCTCAGTCCGACAGGTCCGAGCCGTCGCCGAACGGATTGAGGAGCAGCTTCGGGAAGCGCGCGTTCGGATGTTCCACCGGGAGGAGGACCTGGAAGCCCGTTGGATTCTTCTTGACTACAGCGATGTAATCATTCATATTTTCGACGAAGAGATGCGGCTATACTATGATCTGGAGGGGTTGTGGGCCGACGCGCCGAAACGAGAGTTGGTTCATAGCGATTCGTCGGTTCCTCTGAGATAACCTGTTCATGAAGTCGATATCTGTGAAGCGGAGGGCGCATGAGCCCCGCTTCTTTTTTTGTTGGGGGCTGGCCGTGCCCGTACTCCCCTTTCTCTCCTTGGAGGGCGAGGGTGATCTTCCGAATCGCCGGGGTGGCCTGTCTGCGTGCGGCCACAAATAGGCAGGGAGGTGATGGGGATGCCGTTGAGGGCAGCGATCCTGGAACGGTTAAAGGAAAAGCTGTTAGAGAAGCGACGTGCGTTGATTAACACAGTTCGGGAGAAGCGCGCAAATAATCTGGAGGGCGGGAGCGATGGCACACAAGATATCGCCGATCAAGCGACGACCGCTTACACCAAGGAGTTTCTGCTCTCAATCAGCGACACTGAGCGCCAGCAGTTGAAGCAGGTGGACGCTGCGCTGGAGAAGATGCGGCAGAAGACGTACGGCGAGTGCGAACGGTGCAGTGAGCCGATCAGCGAGAAGCGGCTTGAGGCGTTGCCTTTTGCCAGATTTTGCATTGCCTGTCAGGAGGAAGAAGAACGGAGCTGAAGGAACTGCTGGCGGCCTTTCTTCATCTCATCTTTCCCTCCCCCTGCCGAGTCTGCCATCGACCCCTGGATGCCACTCGCCGCTCACTTATCTGTGGCTGCTGTTGGCTCAAGATTCAGCCCGTTACCGAACCGTTCTGCCCCCGTTGCGGCAGGCCCTTCGCCTCGCCGAAGAGCCTAGAGGCGAGTCCTGACCACCTGTGCGGATCTTGTCGAGAGCGGTTGCCGTCGTTCGCCATGGCGAGGGCGGCAACGTTGTATGAGGCCGAAGGGACAATGCGCCAGGCCATCCTCCTGTTCAAGTATGGCGGTCGCCGTATGCTATCCCGTCATCTGGGTCGTCTGATGGTCGAGACCGCCGGATGTCTATTTGATCCCCGTGAGTTCGATCTGCTGATTCCGGTCCCACTCCATCCCAATCGGGAGCGTACGCGAGGCTTTAACCAGGCGGCGCTCTTGGCGAAGGAGGTCGGGCAAAGCTTCGGCCTTGAGGTTGGCGAGCGCCTGCTGCGGCGGGTCCGAGCCACGGAGGCCCAAAGCGGGGGTCGGCGAGAGCGGGAGAACAACGTCAAGGGCGCGTTTGCCGTCACGCGGCCCGATCGAGTGAAGGACAGGAGGCTCCTGCTGATTGACGATGTCTTTACAACCGGCGCGACCGCCGGCGAGTGCGCCAGAACCCTCCTCGCCGCCGGCGCCGAAAAAGTCGGAGTCTACACCCTCGCTCGAGTAGAGTGAAGATACCTGTGGAGCCCCGCCAAATCATTGAAGCGGGCGGATCAGCCGTTCGAGAGACTAAGGGAGCGAGAGGGAGCGCGAAAAAATTCTATGGAGGGTTGACCTTAAGGGATTGACATTTGGGATCAAAGGCCTTATAAAAAGGCGCTGACCTGCCTTCAAAGGGAATACCTTGTGGTCATTCGTTCGTCCATTGGAACAACCGTCGTCGTTGTCTCATTTCAAGAAGGAGAAGAGAGGTATGGCGATTAAGGCTGCGATCAACGGATTCGGTCGCATCGGTCGAAATGCGTTTCGAGCGGCGCTGGAAGATCCCGCGTTGGAGTTCGTGGCGGTCAATGACATCACCGATGCCAGGACGCTCGCGCACCTGTTGAAGTACGATTCTGTCCATGGGACGCTACAAGCAGAGGTACAGGCCAAAGAGAACGCTATCGTCGTAGACGGCCGCGAGATCAAGGTCTTTGCTCAGAGAGACCCGGCGGCGCTCCCCTGGAAAGAGCTGGGGATACAGGTCGTCGTCGAATCGACCGGACGCTTCACCGACAAGGCGGGCGCGAGTAAGCATCTTCAGGCCGGGGCGCAGAAGGTCATCATTTCAGCGCCGGCCAAGGACCCGGACATCACCATTGTTCTGGGTGTCAATGAGACGATGTATGATCCGACGAAGCATGCGGTCATCAGCAATGCATCCTGCACCACCAACTGCCTTGCGCCCATCGCGAAGGTGATCATGGAGCAGTTCGGGATTCGCCATAGCCTCGTGACCACCATCCATTCCTATACCAACGACCAGCAGATCCTGGATCTGCCCCATTCTGATCTCCGCCGGGCGAGGGCTGCCGCTCTCTCCCAGATACCCACCAGCACCGGGGCGGCCAAAGCGGTGGGCCTGGTGCTTCCTGCGCTTCAGGGAAAGATGCACGGGCTCGCCATCCGCGTCCCGACGGCGAACGTCTCGCTGGTCGATCTCGTTGCGGAGACGGAGCGGGTGGTCACGGTCGCAGAGGTCAATGCGGCCCTTCGGAAGGCTGCCGACGGAGAATTGAAGGGGATCCTCGGTTTCTGCGAGGAGCCGTTGGTCTCTGTCGATTTTAACGGCAATTCGCTTTCGTCGATTGTGGATAGTCTTTCGACATCGGTCGTAGACGGCACCCTAGTCAAGGTGCTGTCCTGGTATGACAATGAGTGGGGCTATTCCTGTCGAGTCCGCGATTTGATCAAGTTTATCGGTAGTCGGTGACGACTCTCTTACAACCGCATTATTTCGGGAAGCGTCATTGCGAGGGAGCGCAGCGACTGAAGCAATCTGGCCCGAAGGGTCATTCCGAGCAAAGCGAGGAATCTCATCGAGATGGCTTCGGCTCCGCCTCGCCACGACACTGCGTGTCGGATTACCGCGCTTCCTGCGGTCGCTTGCAATGACAATACAGCAAGACTGATTTCTGTTGCGGTAGTAAGTTCCAATCTCCTTTTGCACCGTGAGTGATATGGCTAAGCTATGCATCGATGACCTGGAACTTCAGGGCAAGCGGCTCCTGATTCGCGTCGATTTCAACGTCCCGATTGACGAGCAGGGAATGATTACCGACGACACGCGCATCCGCGCGGCCCTTCCGACCATCGGCTACGCGGTCCGACATGGGGCGAAGGTCATACTCATCTCCCACCTTGGCCGGCCCAAGGGCGGCCCCAACCCGCAGTTCAGCCTCGGGCCGGTGGCACGGCGGCTGGCTGCATTGCTGGGGGCTCCGGTAGAGATGGCCGAGGATTGCGTGGGGCCGGAGGTGAAGGCCCGGATCGACAGGATGGGGCCGGGGCATGTGCTCATGCTGGAGAACTGCCGCTTTCATCCGGAGGAAGAAAAGAACGATGAGGCGTTCTCCAGGGCGCTGGCGGAGCTGTGTGACCTGTACGTCAACGACGCCTTTGGGACGGCGCACCGCGCTCATGCCTCCACTGTCGGCGTGACACGGTTCGTCAAGCAGTCGGCATGCGGTTTTCTCATGCAAACGGAACTCAAACAGCTCGGGGCGCTGCTCGACCACCCCGCGCGCCCCTTCATCGCCATCCTTGGCGGCGCGAAGGTGTCGGACAAGATCGGTGTCCTGGCCAATCTGCTCCCGAAGGTGGACGGTTTCCTGATCGGCGGCGGCATGGCCTATACGTTCCTGAAGGCTCAAGGCCACGAAGTGGGGAGCTCTCGAGTAGAGGCCCACGGACTGAAGGTCGCGCAGGAGACGATGGAGCAGGCCGGCCGTTCGAATGTGGCCATCCATCTGCCCAGTGACCATGTGATTGCCGAGCGAATCGACGCAGATGCGCCTACCCGGCAGGTGGAGGGGAGTATCCCGATCGGTTCGATGGGTCTTGATATCGGTTCCGCGACGATCAGCCGGTTTGTTCGGGAGGTTGAGCGCGCAAAAACGATCCTGTGGAACGGGCCGATGGGCGTCTTCGAGCTATTGCCGTTCCGGGAGGGGACGTTTGCTCTGGCCAAGGCGGTCGCGACCTCGGGTGCGCATTCAGTGATCGGTGGCGGTGATACGGCCGCCGCTGTGGCCCAGGCTGGAGTTGCTGACCGGATGACTCATATTTCTACGGGAGGGGGCGCATCTCTGGAGTTTCTGGAAGGGAAGGAACTGCCGGGCATCGCCGCGCTTACCGATAAGAGCTAGGGGATAGGAGAGAGGGTGCGGATCCCAGTCATTGCCGGTAACTGGAAGATGTATAAAACTCCTTCAGAGGCTATCGTCTTGGCGGAGGGAGTAGTAAAGGCTTTGTGGTCGTTCGATGGGCCGGAGCTGGTGGTGTGCCCTCCATTTACGGCGCTTGCTGCGGTCGGCCAGGTCGTTGCCGGGTCAAAGATAGGCCTTGGCGCGCAGGATCTGCATTGGGCAAAGGAGGGGGCCTATACCGGCGAGGTATCGGCCGAGATGCTCCGGGATATCGGGTGCCGCTATGTCATCATCGGCCACTCCGAGCGACGCCAGTATTTCGGAGAGACCGATGAGTGGGTGAATAAAAAGAGCCGTGCTGCCTTGGCAAGCGGCCTTAGGCCGATCATCTGTATAGGTGAGACCCTCACCGAGCGAGAGGCGGGTCGCGCGTACGCTGTTGTGGAGACACAGCTTAAGGGGGCGCTGTCGGGGCTGTTGCCTGAGCAGGTTCAACGGCTCGTCCTCGCGTATGAGCCGGTTTGGGCCATTGGCACAGGCAAGACGGCCACCCCGAGCCAGGCTGAGGAGATGCACGCCCATATCCGCAAGACCGTCGCCATGCTGTTCGATGCCGAGATCGCGTCCGATATCCGTATCCTCTACGGAGGAAGTGTCAAGCCGGAGAACGCCAAGGAGTTGCTGGAGCGATCTGAGATCGACGGCGCACTGGTCGGCGGGGCAAGTTTACAGGCCGATTCGTTCGCGGCGATCGCAAAAGCTGCCAGAAGATAACAGTGCAGAGGGTTGAGGGTATAAGGTATTTGAGGAGGCATGAATGATCATCGCGCTTTCCGTTTTGCATCTGCTTATTGCAGTGGTACTCGTCGTGATTGTGCTCCTTCAGAGCGGCAAGGGCGCCGATATTGGCGCCGCATTTGGCGGCGGCTCGAGTCAGACCGTCTTCGGTGGGCGCGGCGCGGCGACCTTCTTGAGTAAGCTGACGCTGGCGGCGGCTGTGCTCTTTATGGTCTCTTCGCTCTTACTGACTATTTTGTCGGAGCGCAGGGGTACTTCCTCGGTGATTACAGAGGAACGGGTCAAGCAGACCGCCCCGGCTCCCGCATCTCCTCCGACCGGTGTTCCAGCGCCGTCAACGTCTCCAGCCGGACAGACGCCGCAGGGGCAGGTCCCTTCAGCCGCTAAGTAGCTCGATGTCCCTAGGCCCGCCACCCCTGATTCTTCGCCGAACCATATCTTCCGGCGAAAGAGGCGTTCACGATTTGCAGCGCAGGGTTGTTGGTCTATGGCGACTCCTTCAGTAGTTCCCCAGGTTTCAACTTATAGGGGCCGCTGGTCGAGGGCCCGGTCCCGCTTGCGCCGCGGCTTCGCCCATGCCTTCGCACTCCGCGGGCAAGACAGCCGGCTCGACGCGGAAGATCTTGCGTTGCTGGATCGTTTTGCCCGCCTTCTCGCGGATCGCGGTCTTGTAACCCCTGCCATATTCCTGGTGGAGTCTCTCGTCCCACTTGGTTTCCTTGCAAGTCAACTGATCCATGCCCTGACACCGATCATGGGCATGGTCGCCTCCCCTGACGACATTGAACGGCTGGCGCGCGTGCTGGAACGGGAAGAGACTCCGGCGGTTTTTATCGACAGGCTTCGACTCATGGAGGAGGGCGGGCGCCGTGAGTCATGAGATGACGGCGATCCTGGCCACCGACTGCGGGAGCACGACCACCAAGGCGATTCTGATCGAGAAGGTGGGGGAGGAGTACCGTCAGACCTTCCGCGGCGAGTCCCCGACCACCGTAGAGGCTCCATTCGACGATGTGACGCGCGGGGTGCTGAACGCCATTCAGGAGGTGGAGGAGCTGTCGGGGCGGAAGATCCTGGATGGGGAGAAGATTCTGACGCCTGCCGAGGAGGGCCGCGGTGTTGATCTTTACGTCTCCACGAGCAGCGCCGGTGGAGGCCTCCAGATGATGGTGGCGGGCGTAGTGATGGCCATGACGGCGGAGAGCGCCCAACGGTGCGCCCTTGGCGCCGGCGCCATCGTCATGGACGTTCTGGCCGGCAATGATGGCAGGGCTGCCCATGAGAAGATCGAGCGGATCAGGGTGCTGAGGCCCGATATGATCCTGCTGTCGGGCGGGACCGATGGCGGAACGATCTCACACGTGGTTGAGTTGGCGGAGTATATCCGGGCGGCCGATCCGAAGCCTCGGCTCGGCGGGAGCTTTAAGCTTCCGGTTATCTTTGCCGGAAACAAAGATGCGCGGAATCGGGTTCAGGAGATTCTGGGCGATCGAACGGCCCTCGTCATGACCGACAACATCCGGCCCATCCTGGAGCGGGAGAATCTCGGACCGGCCCGCCACACGATCCACGACCTGTTTCTCGAGCATGTCATGGCTCAGGCGCCGGGGTACGGAACGCTTATGGGGTGGACGGGTGCGCCGATCATGCCGACGCCCGCCGCCGTCGGCCTCATCATGGAGCAGGCGGCAAAGGCGCAGGGGTTGAACCTGCTGGGTGTGGATATCGGCGGTGCCACAACGGATGTGTTCTCAGTGATGGACGGGCAGTTTACCCGCACAGTCAGCGCCAATCTGGGGATGAGTTATAGCGTAAGTAATGTCCTGGCCGAGGCCGGTATCGAAAAGATCGAACGGTGGCTGGTCGAACCGATTGCAGAGCAGGAGCTGCGGAATCGGATCAAGAATAAGATGATCCGCCCCACCACGATCCCTCAGACGTTGGCGGATCTGGCCCTGGAGCAGGCGATCGCTCGGGAGGCACTCCGTCTTGCCTTTGACCAACACAAGGCGCTGGCCGTCAGTCTGAAGGGTGTTCAGCAGGAACGAACCATCGCGGATGCCTTCGAGCAGGAAGAGGGCGGGAAGAGCCTCATCGACCTCTACCGGATCGATCTCATCATCGGGAGCGGCGGGATCCTGTCCCATGCGCCGCGCCGCGTTCAGGCGATGATGATGATGATCGACGCCTACCAGCCGCTTGGACTGACGCAACTCGCAGTAGACAGTATCTTCATGATGCCGCACCTCGGTGTGCTGTCCCAGGTCAACGAGCGAGCCGCCACTGAGGTTTTTCTGAAAGATTGTCTGGTTCCACTGGGCAGTTGCCTGGCCGCCGAGGGGAGGGCGAAGCGCGGCGAGCCGTGTTTCGCATATACCGCCCGATTTCCAGATGGTCGGCAAGCGCAGGGTACGCTTCGCTTCGGGGAGATTCTTTGCCTCGATCTTCCCACCGGAGCAGAAGCCGAACTTCTGGCGGAGCCGTCGAAGGGCTTTGATCTGGGGGCCGGGAAGGGGAAGCCGGTGACGGTGAAGGTAAAAGGCGGCGTAGTCGGGCTGATCTTGGATGCCAGAGGACGGCCGCTCTACCTGGCAGAGGAGGAATCGGAGCGAGTTACCCAACTGCGTGACTGGGCAGCAGCAATGGATCTGTATCCTACATACACCCTATCCCCTAACCCCTAATCCCTGCTGAGTGATGGCTCATTCATACACACCAGGCTTGCGTATGGCGCCGCAGACCGTGGTTCGGAAGCGGCGGATCTTGCCGATTCCGGGGCAGGTGCTTGTCCACCAGGGGCAGGCGGTCACCGCTGCTACGGTGATTGCTCAGACCGAGTTGCCGGGCAAGGTCCACGCGGTGAATGTGGTCAACCTGCTGGGGATCGTTCCGCAGGAGGTCCGGCGCTACATGCAAAAAAAAGAGGGCGATGCGGTCCGCGCCGGGGAGCCGTTGGCCGAAAATAAGCCACTCATCAAATGGTTGAAGACCCAGGTCCCTTCCCCGATCACCGGAACGATCGAGACCGTGTCCGAGGTGACCGGGCAGGTGTTCCTGAGAGAACCGCCAAGACCACTGGCCTTGACGGCCTATCTCGACGGCCTTGTGGTTGAGACCATCCCGGGTCAGGGAGCCACCGTGGAGACGGCGTGCAGTCTGGTGCAGGGGATTTTCGGCATCGGCGGCGAGGCTGTGGGCACGATCGCAGTCGCTGTCGACAACCGCGAGGACGAACTCACGCCGGAGCGGATTACCGATGCGCACCGGGGGACGATCCTCGTGGGCGGCTCGCTGATCGGTCGGGACGGCTTTGCCAGGGCAAAGCAGGCGGGGGTGGCCGCTGTCGTCGTAGGCGGTATCCACGACCTCGATCTGAAACTGCTCCTCGGGCGGGACCTTGGCGTTGCCATCACCGGAACTGAACAGGTTGGTCTCACGCTGATCATTACCGAAGGATTTGGCCGAATTGCCATGGCTCGGCGAACCTTCGACCTCCTGTCATCCAAGGTCGGCCGGCGCGCATCCTGCTCAGGAGCGACGCAGATCCGGGCCGGCGTTATCAGGCCCGAGGTGATTGTTCCGATGGGGGAGCCTTCAGCCTTCAGCCTTCAGCCTTCAGCGGATGAGACCGCAGGCGTGGGAAGCGGACTGCAGGTCGGCGATCAGATCAGGATTATCCGGGAGCCGTATTTTGGCCGGATTTGTAAAGTATCCGCCCTTCCGGCGAACCTTCGGTTGCTGGCCACGGGAAGCAAGGTCCGCGTTCTGGAAGCGGAGCTTGACGACGGGCAGCAGATCGTCGTCCCTCGCGCCAACGTAGAACTACTGGAAGCGTGAGCATCGTGCGCGCTCTTGCCGTCGCAGTTCTTTTCGTCCTGTTTCCCCTCCTCCCTCCACCTTCCACTTTCGCCTTATCCCTTTCCCCTCCCGAGCAGTTCGAGGCCTTCGATATGCCCGGCGATGGCGGGGGCAGCATCGGACTGTCGTGGCGGGCAGCCCCGTTCGATGGACCGACAGTTCGCTATCAAATCTACATAGCCGATCAGGCGCAAGGACCCTTTACGCGACTCGCCGAGTTTGCTGCCGACACCCACTACAAGAGTGATGTTGATCGCCCCTGGTGGAGCTGGGATCGGAGCAAGGCGTATCACTTTTACCAGGTAAAATCGACGCAAGATCTCCGCCTCGAGAACGGCCGGACTTACTTCTTCAAGGTGGCGGCGACCGACCTGTCTGCCGGCCAGGCAGGCGGGATGCAGACGATTGAAGGGCCGGTGCAATCCGCCGTCCCGGCGCCAAATTTTTTCAACCTGGCAAAGGCGAACAACTTTCTGCTAATGGTTCTCTTCTCCGCTCTTGTCCTGTTTGCGATTGCCCAGGCTAAGCGACATCCCGCTATCTTCCTGCGCCGGATTCCGGGTCTGGATGCGGTGGAGGAGGCGATCGGTCGTGCGACCGAGATGGGACGGCCGATCCTCTACCTTACCGGTTCCGACGATATGTCGAGTCTTTCGACTATTGCGGCGACGGTGATCCTTGGGCAGGTTGCGAAGAAGACGGCGGCGTACGATACGCAGCTCCAGGTGCCGCATCGGGACCCGATCGTCATGGCCATCTGTCAGGAGATCGTCAAGGAGTCATACCTGGAGGCTGGACGACCCGATGCCTATCGTGATGACTCCAACTTCTTCATCACCAACGATCAGTTCAGCTACACCGCCGCGGTGAACGGTATTATGCTCCGGGAGCGGCCGGCAGCTAATTTCTTCATGGGCTTTTACTATGCTGAGGCGCTGTTGCTGGCAGAGACCGGCGCCGGGACCGGGGCGATCCAGATCGCCGGGACCGACGCCGATCTGCAACTGCCTTTCTTCATTACGACCTGCGATTACACACTGATCGGCGAGGAGCTGTACGCCGCGAGCGCGTACCTCTCGCGCGAGCCGGTACTGGTTGGGACCTTGCGGGGGCAGGATCTGGGAAAAGCGTTTCTGCTGCTCTCTATGGTGATCGGGACCGTCCTTGCCACCATCGGCGGACTTGTCGGGCCTGAGGCGTTTGTGCCGCTGCTGCAACTGTTCCGGGATTTCAAATGACACTATTTCTGCGGCGGACGTTCCCGCTGATACTGACCTTCGTGTTTGGTGTGGCGGCTGCCCTCCAGTATTACATTCCCCACCCGGTCTCGGAAGCGGCGCTCACCGAGGTCTCGGTCTGGCTGCGGATCATCCTCGGATTTGCGATGATCCTGGGGATCGCCAGCCTGTGCCACGTCCATTATGCGAAGATCCGGACACGGGTCGCCGGCTGGGGGTACAGTCTGGTGGTCTATCTCTCGATGCTGGCCACGGTCGCGGTAGGATTATGGTCAGGAGGACAGGAGGAGGGGACAGGTTTCGGTTGGATCTACACGTATGCCCTGCTTGCGCTTCAGGGAACGATGTTTTCCATGCTCGGATTCTTCGTAGCCTCCGCTGCATTCCGCGCCTTTCGGGCCAGGAGTAAAGAGGCAGCCGTATTGCTGGTGGCGGCGGTCCTGATGATGTTCGGTCGCGTGCCGTTGGGTGAGTATCTGGTTCCTGCTGCAGGGCCTATAGCCGGCTGGCTTCTGAACGTCCTCAACACGGCAGCCAGGCGGGGGATCATCATCGGAATCAGCCTTGGTGGAATCGCCACCTCGATCAAGATTATTTTCGGGATCGAGCGATCGTACCTGGGGGGCCGAGATTGAGGGAGCTGGCCCGCAAGCTGCTGCGGCTGGATCGTCGGGTGATCTTCGTCCTGGTCGCGCTTGCCACGCTGATCCCGCTCTTGCGTCCGATCGGCTTTCCGATCCGGATCTCGCCAGAGGTCAGGCGAGTCTACGACTACATCGAGTCGCTTCCGCCGGGATCGGTATTTTTGTTGTCGCTGGACTTCGATCCGGCCTCCAAACCGGAACTCTATCCGATGGCGGTCGCGTTGCTTAATCACGCCTTCAAACGGAATCTGCGGGTCGTCGGGATGACGCTTTGGGTGACAGGAACGGGAATGGCCGAAAAGGTAGTGAGCGGGATCGCAAGCGAGCACGGGAAACGACGAGGCGTGGACTACACCTTCCTTGGATACTCGCCAGGCGGGACCAACGTCATCATCAACATGGGCCAGGACCTGGCTGCCGCCTTTCCGACCGACCACTATGGCGAGCGGACTGCGGACCTGCCGGTCATGCAAGGGGTCAAATCGCTGAGGCAGGTCAACTACGTGGTCAGTCTGGCCGCGGGGACCCCCGGCGTCGAAAGCTGGTACCTGTATGGTAAGGAGAAGTACGGTTTCGAGTTGGGGGGCGGCGTGACGGCCGTGATCGCGCCAGGCCTCTACCCATTCCTCGATACCGGGCAGATCAACGGCCTGATCGGCGGGTTGCGCGGGGCAGCCGAGTACGAAACGTTGATCGGGATGAAGGGGAAGGCGGTGGCCGGGATGGACGCGCAATCAGCCACGCATTTTATCATTATCGGCCTGATTCTGCTCTGCAATCTCCTGTACTTCCTGACGCCCCGATTGGGGATCCGGCCCTCAGCGGGTACCCATAGTGGGTCTAGTGTGCCCGGCTCGCCGCGAGAGGCGAGACGCTGATGACGCCTTCTGTCCTGCTCGGCGCCTGGGTGGCCGCCGGTCTCACTCTGTGCATGTTCAGCTTCCTGTATAAGGATAACCCGTTCTTCCGATTTGGTGAGCATCTCTACGTTGGAATCTCGATGGGGTACACCATCGTCCGGATCTATTACGATGTGATGGTCAAAAGCCTCTACGCTCCGGTGATGCAGGAAGGGAAATGGTGGTTCCTGATCGCCGCTATCCTGGGTCTCCTGGTCCTGACCCGCTTCATCCCGAAAGTGAGCTGGCTGAGCCGGATCTCGTTTGCCGTGATCGTGGGTTTCGGCTCCGGCGTCGCCATTCCCCGCATCATCTCCTCCAACATCCTTCAGCAAGTGCAGGGGACATTAAGGCCGATCCTGAATGCCGGGCAGTCCTCCTTCGGGATGGCG
Organism: Candidatus Methylomirabilota bacterium; assembly: GCA_028870115.1. Taxonomy (NCBI): domain Bacteria; phylum Methylomirabilota (SeqCode); species Candidatus Methylomirabilota bacterium. Next base: position 39,637 of record JAGWQH010000055.1, on the reverse strand, counting down.
CAGATCAATACCCTGCTGATCCTGGTCGGCGTCGTCACGGTGCTGGTCTATTTCTTCTTCTCCATCGAGCACAAGGGACCGATCCAAGTCGCAGCACGAATCGGCATCTATTTCCTCATGATTAACTTCGGCGCCGGCTTTGGCTATACGGTCATGGCCAGAATGTCGCTCCTCATCGGCCGGTTCGATGATCTGATCCTCTTTGCCTCCCGCGACTTCGGCTATGCCTCGTTGGTGCTTCTCGGCATAATCGCCTTTGGCCTGTTCATGTGGGAGCGTAGCCGCACGCGCTCACAGCCTCCTGCTCAGTAGGTTCACTTGGTGAGGCACAGGAGGAGGGTACAAAGTAGCGACCAACAGTGTCATAGTATGGACAAATAGTGTCATTTTGACGTTTGGATATGGATGGTTAGATGAACTGTGATAAGACTTGACAGTTGGCGCTCGGTTTATTATGTTATCATTTGGATTACTAGTAGGTTCTTTGATTGGTTAAGTACACAGAGGGCTGTTGCGGCACTACTCCTCGATTGCTAATGGCTTAGCCAAGTAGGGAGGGAAGGGGGATGAATCGGATTACGGTACTCATCGCTGACGATCATGCCCTTTTTCGAGAAGGACTGCGGATGCTGTTGGAGCAAGAGTCGACCATTTCCGTGGTCGGAGAGGCCGCTGATGGCCTCCAGGCCGTCAGCATGGCTGAAACGCTTCAACCGGATATCCTGCTACTGGACATCCAGATGCCTGGGCTTGGAGGTATTGAGGCGCTCCCGCAGATCCACAAGAAATCTCCCCGGACACGTGTGTTAATCCTCTCCGGATTTTCCGACGATGAGTTCATGATCCAAGCCTTACAACTTGGCGCGAAAGGATATTTGGAAAAAACACTCAGCCACAAAGATGTTGCCAGGGCCATCCGGGCCACCTATAACGGGGAGATCTGGGCGGATCGCAAAGTCCTGACACATGTGCTGGAGAACTTGTACCGGAAAGTGCACGGGGTGAATGCGCCCCTCCTGGAGACGCAAGAGACTCTGACCGACCGGGAGCAGGAGATCGTCAGGTGGGTCATCCAGGGCATGACGAACAAAGAGATCGCCGTTCGACTTGGGATCAGCGATAAGACGGTAAAGAGCCATTTAAGCAATGTTTTCAGTAAGTTAAAGATTAGTCGGCGCTTGGAGCTCACCCTCCATCGGATCGCAGAACGTAACAGCTAACCCCTGATACCGCTCCACGCACTTCATCTCACCCACCTGCACAACATCTCAAACAAACTCTCTTTAAAAAAGGGAAAACTATTTTACGTTTTGAGTAATATCTGGCCTAGGCCATTTTTTTTGGTAAAATACGCTAAATAGCCGATTGCCAATAAGGGATTTCGTACTTATCTTTTCATATATAAGGATGGCGAGGGTGTTGCGCATGCGATTGTAAGGTCGCTGTCGGAGACGGCGTGAACCTTGCGCATACAGATGTGACATGTTGCACACACGGAGGATAGGTGTGGATTGCGTAGCTGGACCGGATGTCTTGGCGAGTCCATGGGTCATCCAACGGATCATCAGAAGGAAGTGTGACGATGTCATCTATTCGAATCGTTATTGCTGAGGATGATCCTGGGCTTCGCGAGCTGGCTCGGGAGCAGCTCGCATGCGTGCCAGACTTTCAAGTTGCTGCAGAGGCGTGTGACGGGCTGGAGGCGATTGCTGACGTCGCGCGGCTGGACCCGGACATACTGATTCTTGATCTGGATCTGCCGGGGATCGATGGCTTCGAGGTCCTCAGGCTGGTTCGATGGTTCAACCCGAACACAAGAGTAATTATTCGCTCCGGCCATGACGAAGAAGAGATCATCCAGCAGACACTTGAACTCGGGGCCAGAGGATACATCGTTAAAGGCGAGAGAACCAGCCTGGAAAAGGTGATCCGAGCTGTGGAGCGTGGGGAGGTGTGGGCCAGGCGGCGAGTGTTGGCGCAAGCGCTGGATCACCTCATTGGTCTTGCCGGTTCGATCCTTCAGGCAACCGAAGGGGAGCCGGCGCCCGCATAAGTGAGTGTTGGTAGTTTTTTGTGAGCCGTTCGATCGTAAGAGAAGAGAGGAGGTATTGATAATGTTGACCTCTGGAACAGTCCGCAGAAGTTGCGCGAGTTTTGCGTTTGCGATACTCGCGTCGGCCGTCTTGTCAGTATTTATATCGGGAGCGATCGCGGCAACACCTCGGTTCAATCAGCCGCTTGGTGAAATCCGAGGGACGTCGCCCGCGCAGATCTCCTTCGACGGCAAGGGCTGGATCGCGTTGGGCTCGGGAACGCTTCCCGTATTCGACAAGACGTTGGTCAGGGCTAGAACAGGAACCGTTGCTTTGGGCCTGTTCGACGGAAGCCGACTGGAAGCCAGTCCTACGACAGAACTGGCGGTCACTATGATGGGATCGTCCATGATCGTACGCATCGCAGAGGGTAATGTGCTGTTTAGATTGCGACCCTCATCGTCTACCCGACTTGTGATGCCGGGTGGATTCATCCAGACCGCCGCAATTACTACGGGTGGTACCGGCCACGCAGCGGCGACCCGTATCAGCACGAGTTCACAGACTCAACGGGACACGTTGGGTGTGATTACGGCTCAGAAGGGTGGGATTCCTCGAGTCCGCCTGCTGTCCGGTGAAGCGTTCCTTGTCTCACAGAACGGCTCTGTCACAGAACGACTGACAGAAGGGCAGGTACGGACCGTGGCTGCGCAATCGTCGGGAGCGGTCCCGTTCAAGCAGTACGCGGCCGCTCAGCCTGGTGGACAGCAAGCTCCTCCGCCGACCGATCCACCCAGCCAGGCGCCAAAGCCTGAGAACGTTTGGACATGGCACCCCTCTCACCCCCAAGACGTTCAGGGTGGGTGGCAGGAGATGAAGCTCGGCATCCCGCCGGTGACCCCGCCTCCGCCTGCGCAGGAGGTGCGCGAAGGCTTTGCGTGGGCGTGGAAAGATCAGTGGGTCATCGCCAAGCGAGAGTGCGGCCAGTTTGCGCCGTTCCGTCGGGCTTCCAATGAGGAAACCGCCAAGCTCCCGCCGCCAGTCAATCCGCCATCCCAAGCTCCCAAGGCGGATTATGTATGGGCGTGGCATCCCTCGAACCCACCGGATGTGTGGGGCGGATGGCAGGAGGTGCAACTCGGATCTCCGCCTACCGAACCGCCGCGACCGGATCAGGAGCTGTACCGAGACTTTACCTGGGCCTGGGAAGAACAACCTGAAAAACGATGGGTCGTCGTTGAGGAATGCGGCTTAGCTGCGGCATTTCTGGTCCCCGCGGGGCCTGGTATTGCGGCCTTGGTAGCTGGGGGTGCGGCAGGCGGTGCCGCTATTGGAGTGCCGCTCGGCGTGTTGCACAGTGGCGGTGGATCCACTCCTGTCGCCAGCAACGTCGCCCCCTAGATGAGTTCTACCGGTTCGTATGAGTCCGAAGACGGACGAGAGCGGGGGATGTAGCGTATCGACGGCATGTCTATTGCAACAATTAAAGTAGTGAAAATAGCTGATGAGTGTCGAAGACACGAAGGTAGGAGGTTGTAGGGATGCCGTACAGAGGTTCAAATAGCAACATCCCCCCATCAACCCCCAAAACCGGGACTGCGTGCGTCCGGAGTACGATGCTCGTTGTGGGCGCGATAGCAGCCCTCCTTGCGTCGGGTTGCGCGACAAGTTCCGGGATTTCAAAGACCGAAGCTCTGATCGCCAATTTGGCCCATGATGAGAACCATGACAATCTAGCACTGAACAGCAGGATCCTTGCCATGGCAAATCCAGATGGCCTGGCTGGCGATTACAAGTTGGGGACAGGCGATCTTCTGGAGATTTCCGTCTTCGATATCCCGGAACTCAGCAAGATCAAAGCCAGAATCGGCGCGGAAGGACTCATGACGCTCCCGCTTGCGGGCACAGTGGCTGCTGGTGGAAAAAGTGCGATGGAGCTCGAAGAAGTTATAAAGACAGCGCTTGGCTCCAGGTATGTCCGGGATCCTCAAGTCAGCGTCTTTGTGCTCGAACATCACAGCCATCGGATCAGTGTCTTCGGCGCCGTGAAAAAGCCCGGTGTCTTTGAGGTCAGCGGCCCGCGCTCGGTCGTGGATATGCTGGCGATGGCCGAAGGACTCACTGAGCAATCCGACCAGGTTGTCTATCTGATCCGCAAGGCGGCGAAGTCGCCGGGTCTGCCGGACCCACCTGGTTCGCAACCCCAGACTGGGTCTAATGGGAAATCTACCCAGGAGGCGGTTCTCGAAATCAATCTGGAGGAGATGCTGGTCGGTGGAAAAGAGGAGTTGAACGCACCCCTGCAGTCCGGAGATGTCGTCCATGTTCCTAAGGCGGGCAGCTTCTTTGTAGGGGGAGCGGTCCAGAAGCCTGGTTCGTATCTCTTGAAAGGGAGAGAGGTCACCGTCGATCAAGCGATCATCGAAGCCGGCGGTGTTACGCGTATCGCAGATTTTGAGGGCGTCAAGATATTTCGCGAGATTAAAGGACAAAAGAAACAGATCATTGAGGTCAGTCTCAACGAGATAGAGCAGGGTCAGAAAGGCCCTCTTGTAATGAAAAACGACGTAATTTTGGTGAACAGCCATGGGTTCAAGTCGGCCTGGTTCGGGTTCCTTGAGTTCATCCGTTTCGGCGTTGGGGCATCATTTTACTGATTATATGTGACGGCATATATGTTTCAGCCAGTTCGTCATTCCGGGCGTGACCCGGAATCCAGTCGGGCCTTCTGAATACCGGCTTCCGCCGGTATGACGTACTCGCGGCAAGTCGCGGGGAATGCACCCCCAGTGGATTCAAAAAAGGTCAAGAGAGAAAAATAGATGGACCCCGATAATGCGCTCGTAAAAGTGAGGGACGAGAGCGGAGTTCCGGCGAAACCCCAGCTATGGCCTGTCCAGGCGTTTCCCGAGCAAAAGAAAGATCCGCATCTCAGAGACTACTGGCATGTGCTACTCAAGCACCGCTGGATCGTCCTCACCTGTTTTCTTGTCACGGTAATTACCGTGGCGACGGCAACCTTCATTCAGCAGCCGGTGTATAAGGCCGCCGCGACCATCCAGATTGACAAAACAGAACCCAGGATCCTGAAATTTGAAGAGGTCTCGCCGTCGGTCAACAAAGAAACTGACGACTATTATCAAACGCAATACAAGCTGTTGACGAGCTATTCCCTGGCGGAGCGGGTCGTGAAGCTACTCAAACTTGAAACCAACCCGGAATTCTCGGGAACGGATACAGGTGGTCCGGTTTCCAATGCCTGGGCCGGGTTAGCCGGCATCGTTGCCTCTCTGCTGCAACAATCCTCTACGCAACGGGTTCCCGGCGAGGTGTCAACGATTGAGTCGCCTATAGTGAACCGTTTTTTGAGTAAGCTCGAGATTGAACCCGTCAAGAATACCCGCCTGGTAAAGATCGCTTTCCTTAGTACCTCGCCGGAGCTCTCTGCCCAGGTGGCTAACGCGATGGCAGAAAACTTTATCGAACAGAGCATCGAGCAGAAAGTGGGCGCGACGAAATATGCCGGCGACTTCCTGGCGAAGCAGATTCAAGAGGTGAAGGTGAAGCTTGAAAGCTCTGATGAACTGCTCCAAAAGTTTGCCAAGCAGAAGCAATACCTCGTGCTCGATGAAAAACAGGAGCAGACAACCAAGCAACTTTCACTGCTCACCGATGCTCTGATGAAAGCGCGCAGCGATCGATTGGCGAAAGAGGCGCTGTATCGACAGGCTCAAGGACAAGAGTCCCAGTCGCTTCCATCGGTGCTGGAAAATCCGCTGATTACTAGCTTGAAGACAGAGTATTTCCGCCTTCAAGCCGAATACAGAAAGCTCTCCGAGACGTTTCTGCCGGACTACCCGAGGATGGTGGCGCTGAAGAGCAATATCGATGAGGTGAAGGCACGGCTCGATGGTGAGGTTCAAAAGATTATTGGCGGGCTGCGGTCGAGTTATGAGGCAGCTCTGAAATCGGAACATCTGCTACAAAGCTCGGTGGACCAGCAGAAACAGGTGACCCTCAAGACCAATGAAGATGCCATCCAGTACAACATCCTGAAGCGAGAAGTGGATATTAATCGTGAGCTGTACGCCGGTCTCTTGCAGCGCATGAAGGAGACGGCCGTCTCTGTGGGACTCGATTCCACGAATATCCAGGTCACCGATCGGGCAAAAGTTCCGCTCTGGCCCGATCGCCCTAAGAAGCTGCTCAACCTGACGCTCGGGATCGTCCTTGGTTTGAGTCTGGGGATCGGCTTAGCGTTCTTCGCCGACTACCTCGACAATACTGTCAATAAGATCGAAGAGGTCGAATCGACGTTCGCATTGCCGATTCTGGGGGCCGTGCCGGCATTAGCCTCCGCCGAACGAAGAAGGCGACTGAAAGGAACCAGCAACGGCCAGGAAACGAAGTCGTTTGAACTGGCCATGTATCAGGATCAGTCCTCGTTGGTGAGTGAGGCTATCCGGAATATTCGGACCTCGCTCCTCTTCTCTCTCCCGGAGAACCCTCCCAAGTTGCTCCTCGTGACGAGCGCGGAACCGGGCGACGGTAAAACAGGAGTATCGATCAATCTTGCTATCGCGCTGTCGCAACTCGGCGGTGATATTCTGCTCATCGATGGGGATATGCGCTATCCCGATTGTCACCGGATCCTGGGGGAGGATCGGACGCCCGGGCTGTCGAACTTTCTTGTGGGGGATGCAGAGCTCGGCGCCACGATCAAACAAACGACGATCCCCAACCTCTATCTGCTGCCGGCGGGACAATCCCCATTGAATCCGGCGGAGTTGCTCGGCTCCGAGCGGATGAAGGACGCCATGGATCTGCTCTGTCAGAAGTTCAAGCATGTGATTATCGACGCGCCGCCGGTGTTGGGGTTTACCGATAGCGTTCTGCTGTCCACATTCGCCGAGGGCACCTTGTTTGTTATCCGTGCAGGTAAAACGGTTCGAGATGCCGCTCAAAGAGCGGTAAAAACACTCAACGCAGTCAACGCGAAAATCTTGGGCGTCGTCCTGAACAATATGGATCTGCATAGCCATGGGTATTCGTATTATCAGGACTATCAACACTACTATCATCGGAAATCCGAACGACACGGTATCGTTGCGAGGGAGCATCATAATCAAAGCCATACCCCAGCAGGAGCCTCCCACTCCCATGAGCATGAAAGTTCGTGACCACGACCCACAACCAGGTGGTCATTGCGAGCGACCAACGGGAGCGCGGCAATCCGACACGCAGTTCGGTGAGATTCCTCGCTTTGCTCGGAATGACCCTTCGGGCCAGATTGCTTCGGTCGCTCCACTCCCTCGCAATGACCCGCGAGAGAGGCTTTCGAACTAATGACCTGGAATAGTTTTCCCGCGTTGGCTTCAGGATGGGAGGTGAGATCGCATGGTCTTCGAGCTCAGGACTTCGTCAAGCAAGGCCGCCTCACTCCTCGTGCTCTCCTGCCTCGCCATCCTGACCGCCTGGGTGATCATCCACCCTTGGGCGGCCAGCTTCGCGATCCCCCCCCTTCCCAATGATCCCGACCTCCTGCGCGCTTGGCGGTCTCATCCTGAAGACCCCCAGTATCAGCATCAGTACGTGGGAAGGATCCGCCATTACAGCGTGGCTTTCCAGGATTATCAGGAGGCGCTGAACCAGTATCGAATGGTCCTCCGAGAGAATCCCCTCTCAAGTCGGACGTGGTTCGATGTGGCGAGGACCTACTGGTGGCTGGGGCAGACTCAGGAGGCGAAGTCAGCCCTCAGGCTGGCGTTGCGTTTCAATCCCAGCGAGGCGAGACTGCGCTGGGAGGCCGCCCTATTTCAGATCCAGCTTGGAAGCTTTGACGAGGCGGTGGCGAATCTCACCTATCTCATGAGAACGGATCGGAGCAAACGATGGAGCTACTTCGCGTTGGTTCGCACGCTGACCACACCGGCAGATCTCATTGAATCAATTCTGCCGCCGGATCGTGAGGTGCTGTCGGACTATCTGGGGTATCTCATCAGGCATCAGGAAGCCAGCGACGTCCGAGCTGTCTGGAAAAGGCTGGTCCAGATTGCAGGACCGGCCATTGATCCTGCCCTTGCGCTTTCCTATGCCGACTTTATGCTCGCCCAGAAGGAGATACCGGAGGCAGGGGTTGCCTGGTCAATGGCTTTGAAGGGGAAGGGGATCGGTGATCGCAGCGCCTCGGACAATCTTATCTGGAATGGTGGATTTGAACGCGATGAGACGCTGGGGAAGGGATTCGACTGGAGACTGTATTCCGTCGCCGGTGCGGATGTCGGGATCGATGCGTATCATTCGAAAGAGGGGAACCGGTCCCTGAAAATCTCATTCGATGGGACTCATAATGTCGATCTTTCCGGCATTCGACAGGTTGTTCGGGTCATGCCGGACACCAGATATCTCCTGGACGGTTACATCAAGACTCACGGCATCACGACCGGGAGTGGCCTTCGCATCGAAGCCTTTGACCTGCTCGACGGAAGGCTCTATGGCGCAACAGAGGAACTCGTCGGGGACCACGACTGGTCGGAGCTGAAGACTTCGTTTCTGACGTCCTCTCGATCGCAAGCGATCGTAGTCAGGATCCGTCGAGAACCGAGCCAGAAAATCGATAATCTTATCGCGGGTACAGCCTGGATCGACCATGTGTCCCTCAAGAAGATCCACTGACTGGATGTCCCTTCCCCCCTTGTGGGGGAAGGATAGGATGGGGGCATGAACGGCAGGGCCAGGCGGTTGAGGAAAAATATGACCGATGCAGAACAGGCCTTGTGGAAGTCCCTGCGCATGAGACAGATGGCTGGAGCGAAGTTTCGACGGCAGCAGCCGATTGGACCCTACATTGTGGATTTCGTATCCTTCGGGAGCAGACTCGTGGTCGAGGCGGACGGGGGGCAGCATACCCAGCAAGCGGACTCTGACGCAAAGCGCACGGCATGGTTGGAAGGACAAGGCTTCCGGGTGCTCCGATTTTGGGATCACGAAGTCTTGCAGGCTCCTGATGCGGTGAAGCGCGTCATCTGGGAGGCATTAACCCCCCCACCTGAATCCTCCCCCACAAGGGGGGAGGAGGTCGGAGAGGGAATCCTCCCTCGGAAGGGAGATGAGCGTCAGGCGTGATGGCGAGGAATCCACCATGGGTACCCTTTCCCTTTACCGGGTGAAGGTACCACCGCACTTCCCTTCCCCCCTTGCGGGGGAAGGTGAGGATGGGGGGTGAATGAAGGACGGCGTGTGCGGTACATAGGCAGACGCGCAGTATCGTTATAAGCAGAGATGGACATTGAAGAGATAAAGGCGAGGGTTCGCGACAACGTATGTGTACAGCCATCATGCCGAGATTGAGCGGAGAGCGGATGGATTAACCTTCGCCCAAGTAGAAGAGGCGCTATTGAACGACCCTTGGACGCGAGGATAAAGAGGAAGATAACAATAGTGTGTAATTTCTGCGGCAGTGACCGCCATGAGGAACGAAGGATTGAGTATCTCTATAGCCACGAGGGGAAATACTTGCTGGTGCCGAATACCCCTGTTGAAGTATGCCTGAATTGTGGCATGGTTTACTACGATGCGGTTGTTCTCAAGGAAATCGAGCGGCAGTTCTTTGCCATTCATGGTAAGAAGGTGCCACCGCACTTCCCTTCCCCCCTTGTGGGGGAAGGTTAGGATGGGGGGGCGCGGGGGGATTTTTGGAGGGTCAGTATGACTGCTAAAGTAGCTCAGATGACAAAAGGCGAACTCAGGGAGATGATTGAAACCTCCATCGAGCAGAAGTTGTTGGAATTACTTGGCGATCCTGATGAAGGATTGCCGTTCAGAAAGTCAGTGCGAGATAGGCTTTTTCGCCAGAAATAGGCTGTTCGCGCAGGGGAGCGCGGCGAGCCATTTGAAGATGTGGTGCGGCGACTCGGATTGGAGTAACCACCGTGTACTAGGGTGAGGAGAAAGCTGCCTGGCACCGTTCACGCACCCATTGACAGAACCTTCTGGGGAGCCATAGTGAAGCTAAGATTTGAGTGGGATGAAAAGAAAGCCGCAGCTAATCTTAAAAAACACAAAGTCACTTTTGATGAAGCAACAACGGTTTTTATTGATCCGTTGTCAATAACGGTACCTGATCCTGACTACTCGGTGGATGAGCAACGGTATATTGACCTCGGTAGTTCTGAGAAAGGTCGTGTGCTGGTAGTAGTTTATACCGAACGCGGCTCCAATATACGTATTATAAGTTGCCGTAAGGCGACCTCATCGGAGCGGAAACTTTATGAAGAAGGTGGCGACTAAAATGGTACAGGTGGAAGACAACGACATGCGTGCCGAATATGATTTTAGGGGTGGAGTGCGTGGTAAACATTATAGAACTATGCAAGCTGGGTATACGATTACTATCCGTAAGGCAGATGGTACAACTGTTGTTAAGGACGTGATGCCTAAAGAGGGCATAGTGGTTCTAGAGCCGGATACTCGAGCATATTTCCCAAACTCAGAGTCTGTAAATAGGGCTTTGCGGTGTTTAATCCCACTACTCCCCAAAAAGCATACAGCGAAGCCAAAGAGAGCCTGACCGCTCGTATCTGGACTCCTCTCGCAAGCTGGAATGAGCACGGCGGGGTAGGCGATTCTTTCCCTTCCCCCCACCGGGTGAAGGTGCCACCGCACTTCCCTTCCCCCCTTGCGGGGGAAGGTTAGGATGGGGGGGATGCAGGGGCGGGGTTTATCTCCGCCCATCCCACGGGAGAGCGTAAAGCCTTCCCCTACGACATTGGGGGTATAAGCCATGAAGTTGAAATACTATCCGGACACTGATTCTCTCTACATAGATTTGTCGGGCAAGGTCAGCGCTGACAGCAAAGAGATATCGGAAGGAGTTATCCTCGATTATGATGTTGATGGGAATATCGTGGGTATTGATATTGATAATGCCAGCAAGAAAGTAGACATGAAAGAGCTCCTCGTAAGCAAGGTCCCGATAGAGGAGCAAGTTCTCAAGGGATGGCAGGATCTCCACTGATGAAGGGTCACCAGCGCTGAAAAAGAGGAAACAGTTGCTCACGCTCAAGTATCAGATCGGAAAGAACTGAGATGCCTAGGAAACGAGAGTTGCTGCTTGTCGGGATCGATGTGGCCATCATCATTGGCTCAATCGTCAGTTCAGCATTCTTGCGATTGGGAATCGAACCGGGAGTTCAGTACCTTGAAGCGCACACTATTTCATTCCTAGTCAGCGGACTGACGTACATCGTTCTTTTGTTTATCGGAAACCAGTATGATGTACGAAAAGACTATCGTTCCCTTCCCGAGTTCTTGACCCTACTGTATGTGTCCATAGGCGCTTTTATGCTTTCGACGAGCTTATTTTACGTCGACTGGTCACTGAGGGTTGGGCGAGGAGTCTATTTGCTGAACGCGATCTTGGTTACGCTGGGTATCGCCCTCTGGAGAAGGCTCTACAGCCGGCTGGTCGTCCGCCCATCGTTCCAAAGGCGAGCACTTCTTTTGGGATTGGGTAAGGAAGAGGGGCAGTTACTCCACGAAGTGATCGAGATAAAGACTTCAGGAATTCGGCTTATCGGAGCGCTGGTTGATGACTGGCCTTCTCACCATAACGATGAGAGAAATGGGATCACAATACTGGGAGGCATGGATCGCTTGGAGAAAGTGCTTGTTGAGCAAGCGCCTGATTTGCTAATCACGTCAAACGGCTGTTTGTCGCGCCATGACGTGTGTCAGGAGCTTTTTATCCAACAGCGTCATGGAACGGAGGTGATCCACCTTTCCGATCTCTATGAAAAGACTACTGGTAAGGTACCGATCCACTATGTTTCGGATTATTTGTTACATATGGGCATTATTCGGTCGCCAATATATGCAAAGAGGGTCAAAGGGTTGATTGACAAATCAGCGGCGCTCCTTGCGTTAGTTCTCCTTTCCCCTATTGCTTTTCTCATAATGGTGGGAACCATGCTCACGTCGCCTGGGGGCATTGTCTACGTCCAGGAAAGGCTTGGTGCAGGTGGCCGGAAGTTCAAATTGCTGAAATTTCGAACCATGACTGAAAATGCGGAGCAGAACACCGGCCCTGTCTGGGCTTCAGAGAATGATCAGCGTATTACCCGGTTCGGCCGTTTCTTGAGGCGATCGCGCCTTGATGAAATCCCGCAACTCATCAATGTCCTCTTGGGGGACATGAGCTTGGTGGGGCCTCGCCCTGAACGAGAGCCGTTCATCAGGCAGTTTCAAGGTCGGGTGCCAGTATATCGAGAGGGGAAACGAAAGAACGATCCAGCTAACGCGAGGGTTCAAACCGGCTGGCAGGAAACAATTCCACTTTACTCACTGCGGTTTGCGGTCAAGCCAGGAATCACTGGTTGGGCTCAGATCAATGGAAATTACGCTGCATCAGTGGAAGAAAGCTGGGAAAAATTTGCGTACGATTTGTACTATATTAAGAATCAATCACTCCTCCTTGATGTCACCATCCTTACCAAGACATTATGGGTCGTTCTCGGTGGAAATGGCCGCTGACCTCTCGATATTTTCCACTTTTCTACACGTTTCTCGTCCAATGGTTTCTCTGACCGGGAGACAGGAGGTTTGTGAGATTCTGTGGGAGATACTGAAACTGCTTAACGTGGTTAGGCTCCGGCGGTTTATGCTTGGGTCCGTTCTTTCGCGAGGGATGTCGGATTTCTAACACGGTTGGCGCCGTAGGGCGTGTGAAATCAATGTGTAATACCAAGATTGCTTGCATTGGTGCTGGATACTGGGGGACAAACCTGGTTCGCAACTTCAGCAACCTTGGTGTCCTCTCATGGATCTGCGATTCGAGCCACGAAAGGTTAACGCAGCTCTCTACAGAATATTCGTCGGCAAGATGCGCTGATTCGTTCGACGAAATTCTTGCTGATCCGGACGTAGCTGGCGTGGCGATTGCGACCCCAGCCGAGACCCATGGGCGCATTGTGCGACGAGCACTCCTGGCCGGCAAAGACGTCTTTGTTGAAAAACCTCTCTGCCTGACAGTTCCTGAAGGTCAGGAACTCGTGGCCCTGGCTTCGGAAAAACGCCGCGTGCTTATGGTAGGCCACCTCCTTTGGTATCATCCAGCCGTGCTCAAGCTCAAGGAACTGGTTGAAGCAGGCGAACTTGGCCGAATCCAGTACATCTATTCCAACCGACTCAATCTTGGGAAGATCCGCCGTGAAGAAAATATCCTCTGGTCATTTGCGCCCCATGACGTCTCGGTAATCTTGGGTTTAGTGGGAGAGATGCCGGATGTTATTCTCTCCAAGGGTGGCAACTACCTTGACGACCGGATCGCTGATGTTACTGTGAGCCTTCTGTCGTTTCCCAGCGGCGTCAAGGCCCACGTCTTTGTGTCGTGGCTGCATCCATTCAAGGAGCAGAAACTGGTTGTTGTCGGGACTCGCAAGATGGCAGTATTCGACGACGTGGAAAAGAAAGACAAGCTGTTGCTGTATCCCCATTCTATCAACTGGAAAAATCATATTCCGGTTGCCAGCAAAGCTGAGGCTCAGCCTGTTGAGTTCGACTGGGTCGAACCATTGAAGGCCGAATGCGCCCATTTTGTCGAGTGCATCAGAGAACGCGCTACGCCACGGACCGATGGCAGCGAGGCACTTCGGGTCCTGACGGTTCTTAGTGGCTGTGAGGAAAGTCTCAGGCGCGTCGAAGCGCCAATCAATCAACCTGCCTCACAACGTACGCGACCATACACTGCGCATGAGACCGCAAGTATCGACGAGGGCGTTGAGATCGGCGAAGGGACCACGATCTGGCATTTCTCCCACATCCTGAAAAACTCCAGGGTTGGAAAGAATTGCAGGATCGGCCAAAACGTGATGATCGGCCCGAACGTGAACATCGGCGATGGGGTCAAAATACAAAATAACGTCTCTGTGTACGAGGGGGTGACCCTGGAGGATCATGTCTTTTGCGGTCCATCCATGGTGTTCACCAATGTGTTTAACCCGCGCAGCGAGATCAGGCGCATGGATGAGCTTCGTCCGACGCTGGTCCGGCGGGGTGCGACGCTTGGGGCCAACTGCACAATCGTCTGTGGCGTGACCATCGGTCAGTATGCTTTTATCGGCGCCGGCGCGGTCGTTCTGAAAGATGTCCCGGACTTTGCGCTACTTGTTGGAAATCCCGGCAAGATTATCGGATGGATGTGTGTCTGTGGGAATCGTATCGATATTGATGATCGGGCCGAGTCTGGTACCTGTCAGGTGTGCCAGAGAATGTATCGAAAGAAAGGTCAAATGGTGTCATTGACATGATGACCGTCCCGTCTCTCGATCTGAAAGCCCAGTATGCTACCATCCGCTCGGAGGTCCGAGAAGCGATAGACCGGGTCTGCGAGTCTCAACAGTTCATCCTTGGTCCGGAAGTGGCGGCGTTTGAGCAGGAGGTCGCCGCGTTCTGTGCTGGTCGGTTCGCTATTGGGGTGTCATCCGGGACCGATGCGCTGTTGGCAGCTCTTATGACAATCGGCGTTGGACCGGGTGATGAGGTGATCACCACCCCATACTCCTTTTTTGCTACGGCCGGAGTGATTGCCCGGTGTGGCGCCCGCCCTGTCTTCGCGGATATTGATCCGTTGACCTTCAATCTCGATCCGGTGGCAGCGTGTGAAAAGATCACATCCCGGACAAAAGCGATCATGCCGGTTCATCTATTCGGGCGGTGCGCCGACATGGACTTGGTCGTCAAGGTCGCCGAAGAGCGTAGGATCGTTGTGGTCGAAGATGCGGCCCAGGCGATCGGATCCCGAGACAATGCGGGAAGGCATGCCGGAACCATTGGGCAGATGGGATGTTTTTCGTTCTTTCCTGGCAAGAACCTTGGTGCGTTCGGTGACGGCGGGATGGTCGTCACGAATGACGCAAAGCTGGCCGAGACGATTCGAATGATGCGAGTTCACGGCTCCAAGCCGAAATATTACCACCGTATTATCGGAGGAAACTTTCGTTTAGACGCGCTGCATGCGGCAGTTCTTCGAGTGAAGCTGAAGTTTCTACCGGCGTGGAATGAAATGCGCCGGAGCAATGCGGAGCGGTACCGGATGTTATGCGATGAAGCAGGCTTGACGGGTCTCGTAACGCTACCACAGGACAGGCCGGGGCATATCTATAATCAGTTTGTCATCCGAGTCCCTAAGCGGGACCAACTTCGGGCATTTTTTCGTGAGTCAGGAGTGGACACGCATGTCTACTACCCACTTCCCCTGCACCTCCAGGAATGCTTTAAGGACCTTGGCTACCAAAAAGAGGATTGTCCTCACGCAGAGGCTGCCGCGGATGACTCGTTAGCTCTTCCAATATATCCGGAATTGACCACGCCCCAGCAGCAATACGTCATGGGTCTCATAAAAGAGTTCTACGAAAGATGAAAATTGTTACCGTCGTGGTGGCTCGCCCACAGTTTATCAAGTGTGCCCCGGTATCTCGTGAGGTTCGTAAAGTGGCAAGCGAAGTGTTGGTTCACACTGGCCGGTACTCCGATGAGATTCCGAGTGAGGTATTTTTCCGCGAACTCGACATGAAGGATCGAGACGTATGAGATGGCCTGAGAATAAGGAGTTCGCGTTCACAATATTCGATGATACCGATGGGGCCGTTCTGGAAGAGGTTTCCCTCGTCTACAGATTTTTAACTGAACTGGGCTTTCGCACTACAAAGTCGGTATGGGTTTTAAGGGCCGCTGGGGCCGCGTTTCATCCCGGTGCTACTTGCGAGGACTCTGACTACCTTGCATGGCTAAAGCAAATCAAGGCTACTGGGTTCGAACTCGGGTTGCACAACGTTTCTGCTGGCAGCTCGACGAGAGACAGAATAGAAAAGGGGCTGGACTTGTTTTGTCATCACTTTGGGCATCTTCCCTACATTCACGCAAACCATAGTAGCGCTCTAGAAAATATTTACTGGGGCCTAAAGAGATTCAGCGACCCACTGGTACGCTCGATTTATCATGCGCTCACGATTAGAAAGAACCGTCGCTTCCACGGAGACGAAGAAGGGAGCCCATATTTCTGGGGTGACCTCTGCAAGGAGACGATCCGTTACGTTCGGAATCTAGTTTTTAAGGAGATCAATACACTTCAGATGTGCCCAGAAATGCCATACTACGATCCCCAGAGACCGTATGTGAATCTTTGGTTTGCTTCTTCGGACGGTGGAGACGTCGAAAGATTCATTCACACCTTGGGTTCAATTGACGATCTCCAGCGGGAAAGAGGCGCCTGCATTATTTACGCTCACTTTGCCAACGGATTTGTCAGTAATGGGCGGTTGGACCCCCGGTTTATTCGCGTGATGAAAGATGTTTCAGAGCGTCCTGGGTGGTTTGTTCCAGTGAGTCAGCTCCTTGACTGGCTAAAGAACAATCGGCCATCAACGGAGCAAACGATCTCAAAGCCCTCCCTTGTCAGGATGGAGCGGAGATGGCTATTGCAACGAATCATGGCTGGTGGCACCCATTAGACAGGAATTTAAGGGTTGTCCAGGAACCGGCGTACAACTTGTCATCCGCGTCCCTCAGCGGGACCAACTTCGGGCATTTGTTCGTGAGTCAGGGGTGGACACGCATATCTATTACCCACTTCCCCTGCATCTCCAGGAATGCTTCAAGGACCTTGGCTACAAAAAGGGAGATTTTCCTCACGCAGAGGCTGCCGCGGATGGTTCGTTGGCTCTACCAATGTACCCAGAATTGACCGAGGCTCAACAGCGATATGTCGTAAGCGTGCTGAGTGAATTCTATAAGAGATGAAGATTGTTACAATCGTAGGAGCCCGCCCACAGTTTATCAAGTGTGCCCCGGTATCTCGTGAATTTCGTAAAGTGGCAAGCGAAGTGTTGGTTCACACTGGCCAGCACTACGACGACAACATGAGCGATCTGTTCTTTCGGGATCTCGAGATCCCGAAGCCGGATTACAATCTTTGTGTTGGTTCTGGTTCTCATGGGGCGCAGAGCGGCGAGATGCTGAAACTGATCGAAGAAGTATTGCTAAAGGAGCGGCCCGACTACGTCGTGGTGTTCGGGGATACCAATTCTACGCTCGCGGGGGCTTTAGCGGCGGCAAAGCTGCATATTCCGGTCGCGCACGTTGAAGCAGGTCTGCGGAGTTTCAACCGGCAGATGCCGGAGGAAATCAACCGGGTGATAACCGACCACCTTTCATCTTTACTCTTTTGTCCTACCGAAACAGCGGTGAAAAATCTGGCGCAGGAAGGAATTACCAAGGGGGTAGAGCTCGTGGGCGATGTGATGTACGAAGCTCTGCTCAACAACTTGCAGATTGCCGAATGCAGATCAGCGATTCTCACACGACTCAACTTGCAACCCAAGGGGTACTTCCTCGCCACGATTCACCGGGCGGAAAATACAGATGATGGCAGGAGGCTCCAGTCCATCCTTGTGGCACTTCAGGAACTCAGCGCTATCCATCCTGTCATCTGGCCGGTCCACCCCCGCACTCGCCTAGCCCTCGAGAGTCACCACCCATCACTCCAAATCAATCAGTCGTTGCGCCTGATTGATCCCGTCTCATATCTCGACATGCTGGTATTGGAAAAGCGTTCGCATGTGATTCTTACGGACTCGGGAGGCGTGCAGAAAGAAGCCTATTGGTTTGGAGTGCCGTGTGTCACGCTACGCGACGAGACCGAATGGGTGGAAACAGTGGAGCAAGGCTGGAATACGGTAGCGGGCACTGACCCCGACCGTATCGTGGCTGCGGCGAAATCGCCCGCTATTCCGGTAAGTCCCCTGAGGCTCTGCGATGATGGCCGCGCTGCCGAGCGCGTTGTAGGGATTCTGGCCGGGTCCTGGAAGGCTCATGTAGGATCCGCCGCTACAATCAACTGAGCGATGCACACAGCTATGGACGTCGGCTGTGGCGTAGGGCGTTGGTGTGATGGCTCGGCATAGGTACTTTTCCTTGGGCTAATGGTATTTCTATTGCTTATGCGTAGATCAGTAGTTCACTGGGAGATCCGTGGGGAACACACGGATCTCCCCGATTGTTTGTGGCCGGAGGAGATCTCGAAATTTTGGTCTCAGTTGTAATCTGCACAAAGGACCGCCTCGAAGATCCTGTCCGCTGCATCGAGTCGCTTCTTTGCCAGACACGTTTGCCCGATGAGATTGTCATTATCGACGCGAGCGGAGGAGATCAACTCAAAAAGCGGATCGAAGAGACATTTGCCGCCTCGCGAGTGCCCTTGGTGTACAAGCATTCGAAACCTGGTCTGACGTACCAGCGGAATGTCTCTCTGGGTGTGCTGAGAGGAGAAGTTGTCTTCTTTTTTGATGATGACGTTGTTCTTGAGCCAGATTTCTTGGCTGAGATTCTTCGAGTGTTCGAGAATGATGTTACGGGACAAGTTGGGGGAGTAATGGGTCGGATTGTAAATCTTCCTCACAGAAGATGGTTACTGAACTTATATTGTCGTGTGTTTTGCTTGAGCAGGCCCGGTAATGGTCGCTTTCTGCGCTCAGGATTGGCGACATTCCCATGCAACAAAGATGGAGAGGTCTTAGCAACGGATTTTCTTTCGGGAGGAATAACAGCTTATCATCAGCGCGTACTCAAGGAGTTTTCCTGGGACGAATCGCTCGAAGGTTATGCGCTGATGGAAGATGCGGACTTTTCATACCGAGTATCGCGACGATTCCGAAATTATTATGTGCCGGCTGCCCGTTGTAGTCATTACCCATCACCAATTGGGGGCGACCGCGTTGAGAAGCTTAGGCGTACGAGGTTTCGAAATCACAGGTATCTTTTCGAGAAGAATATGCCGAAGTCATTGATAAATTGGTTTGCGTTTTGGCTTGCGGTGATTGGAACGGGGCTACTCTTTCTGTATGGAGATGTTGTTAGATGGTTCCGCCCAAAGAAACTCGTATGAAGTCCGTGCATCGTAAGGTCCTAACGCTTGCGCACCTCTTTCCCCCCACGCCTGAGACAGGCGCTGTGCGGGTTGGCAAACTTGCGAAATATTTGCCAGCGTTCGGCTGATATCCGATCTTGGGAGCCAAGCGACACCCTGTTTGGGTTTCATCGTTGCGACTCACCACTGTGCTGCTGCAACCCCACCGGTTAACTTCGCAGATTACCTGATGATGCACTTTTTACTAACGGGTAGCTCTCGCCATTCCGCGCTCCAGCCATTTGCAGGAACTTCTCAACGGCTCTTTCGGGCTGCATTTCGTCCACAATACCGCCACGCCACACGAAGCCTTTTCGAACCGGGCTTTGCCCCCTCCAAACTCGCACCATAGCAGAAGCAAGACCTTCGACGTCACCCGGAGCAACAAGTTCGCCCGTTACGCCTTGTTCAACAAGCTCATCAATGCTCGCGCCGCGGGTTCCGATGACCGGAATCCCCACCATCAGACTTTCAATCACGGTGTTTGGCAGATTGTCCACAAGCGACGGAAGTACGGCCGCATCGGCATGCTGCAATACGCCGTACATTTCCGGTTTTGGGAGTGGATACAGAACCTGGACTTTTGAGCGATGCCGCCCAAGTCCGGAGAGCAGGGTTCCCACTTCGGTGAAGTTACCACGTCCCACCCAGACCATCCGTAGGGATGGTTCTACCTCGAAAACGCGCTTGAGCGATTCGCCAAGCCAATGCGTTCCCTTCGGGCGTCTGAGATGGCCAAAATGGAGAAAGAATCGCTCAGGCAGTCCACAGGGACGACTTGCGGAAGAGGCTACCTCCAGCCCGAGTGGTGGACGCAAAACCTCGACTGGTATTCGGTGCCGGGTTCGGAAGTGTTCAGCCACAAACTGGCTTGGTGCATATGCTTTGTCCGCGCGTCGTATTGCCGCGCGCTCCAATCCTTCTTGCCATCTTGCAGCCCTGTGATGGCGCCCATCAACCTTATTAAACAAGTCAGCCGCCCAGCTACACCGAACAAGATGAACACGGCTCTTCGCTCGGCGTATAGTGAGACCGACGGCGAGGTAATCTGCACTCTGAACTATGTCGAAGGGGAGTTCTCGGTGTCTGCGTTCCATTGCTTCCGTTAGTGCAAGCGACCTCGCAACCGACCCAAATAGAGTTCCCCAATGATCTCCAGCCACCGTTAACACTCGCCCCAGGATTCTAGGCCACAACCGCGGCGGAACCCGCTCCACCCGAATGCCCTCGTGCATCAAGATTCGAGGCTCAAGAGAACTGGAAACAAAAATCTCTGGTTGATGCCCATGGTCAATCAAGAGCTTCCCGATCCTGTTCAGGTAGTTTCCTAGACCGCCGCCGTCTGGCACGTCGGTGATAAACTCTGGTGTTATAAACGCTATTCGCATCAAAGCACTGTTAATGTTTCAGGTAGCTGCGCGTTTCCCAAAACGGAATGAATGGGAGCGCCGCCAGCGCCCGTCGCCCAGGCCATATAGAGGCCCTTCGCTGTGAACCAGTCAACCAGCATGGAGAGTATCAGCAGCAGGACGAAAGGCGGATTTCATGCCCCGTTGAACACATAGCTCGTCCAAAAAAGATTGACCTTCTTGACGGGCAAGGCATCGGCAGGTTGTACAGCCCCAGCACAACCTCGGAGAAAACCGAGAACGTCAACGAGTTGAAAGGCATCGAATGCGCGAGTCACAGCCGGCACCAGGCCCTGCTACGAGGAGCCAGGGCTTCTGACGCCAAGGAACTTCTCTCTGTATTCGGAGAGCGTGCAGGATTTGATCCCGCAATCGGCCACCGTATCAAACACCGCTCCTAAGGTGTTCAGGTACTTCTTAACGTCTGCTTGTGTTTGCGGATAGGGAGAAGCGCCGGCCACCACCTCCATGCTGTGAAACATCATGACCAGCGGGCGCCGAACACCTTGCGAGGGTGGCGCAGACGCGGTGGCACGCACGAGCTGCTGCAGGAGATCCTTAGACGTGTACCAAGGCCGAAACCATATTGGATTGCTGCCTCTCGACGACGGCACCTCCGGCGCGGCCACAATTGTGACTGGAATTTCCAACAGGCCAGAACCGCCATTCTTGAAGATGTCACCATCGTCCGCGGCCCAGTAGGGCAGTTCCTGCGCCTCAGTAAAATCTGGAAATCGAGCGCCGTCCTGGCTGGTCCACCGGACATGCGGTGTCACGGAACTGTCCACTACGTATCCGAACTCCATCAGAAACTTGCCAGTGTGATGACCTATCCCGAACCGGCCTGCCCGGAAAGATCGCGGCGCCTTCCCAAAAGCATCCGAGAATAACTGCGTTAGATTCTGGAGCTTCTGTCGTTCGATCTCAGGGGCGCACTCCCATTGCATACCCCGATGGGGTCGAGTCGGACCGACAGCGATGAATTCTGGCGGAACATCCTCTACGTGAAGATGAGCACCAAGTTCGCAGTGCGCTAAGCTGCGCAGGACGGCTCGGCAGTCGTTACGCTGCAGGACCTCTGGACTGATCAAATAGGTTGGACGGACGTCGTGCCGAGCGAAGAGCGGATGGAGTTGGTTCGGCATTGTCTCGAGGACACTCTTGAATGTCCGCACGGCAGGTGCGCCCCAGTTCTTGTCGGAGTCAGCTTCCACATCGATTGTCACTATGAGGCATGTATCCAGCCGGCAGCCGTCCATATCCCTATCCGGTCTCCGCCAGGCGGTTTGGCGCAGCCGATTGCGAATGGAGCGGATCTGCTGAAGAAGCGTCATAAATCCTCTGGGCGGTGCATTAGAAGTGGAGGAACATTCGTAACTCTCGCCAAGCAGAGCGTGCGCTGTTAAGCGGATGACTGCACCCCCGGCGGAGACGCACAAGATTGGACAGCAGCCCCAAGTGTTTGCGTCCGCCGATGATCTCATCAATCACTGCCAGGGTATATGAAATACCTGCGCGCGCGCTCTCTTCCGTGCGCACCGGGCAACTGGCTATCAAATCAAGCAGTCTCAGCATGTTGTAGTCGTTGTCTTCGTACTTCTCCAGATACCGCTGGTTCGCCGCCGCGACCTCTGCGCGGAGTGCGGGGTCATGGATCGCACGTTGCACCGCTGCAACTACGGCTGAGGCATCCAGCTTCTCGGTGAACAACGCCCGGAAGCCAAGACGTTCCATCTCCCGATTTGACGCGATATCGCTCACCACGGGCGTGGCACCCGCGGCGGCGCCTTCCTTCACGCTGTCTGAGCCCATATCATTGAGCCTGACGAGAGAAGTGAATATATCCGCCACCGAAACGAGTTGCCGCACGGATGCATCGGGGATATGCCCATCAAGAATCGTGATCCGACGCGCCAGGCCCTTCGCCAAAATCCGCTTGCGAGCCTCGGCGACAAACGACTCACTGCCCTCTCCGCCAAGCGCGAAAAACTGTAATGTGGCATCTTCCAGCGCAAGCCGACTAAAGGCTTCTGTCACAAGGTCACAACCCCAGCGTGGCTTGAACCGCCGGATATTAAGGATGATCAGCGACGCCGGGTCAATTCGATGTCGTATACAAAATGCGCGCCGCTCCTCTTCAGAGGCTCTGCGGAATAGCGTCCGATCAATTCCCCACGAATTGACGTACACCTTCTCAGCCGGCACCCCGAATCGGTCCACGACGCGCTGAGCTCCGACCACTGCACCCGGCACGACCAGATCCACCCCATGGAGTGCTCGGCGGACCATTGTGAAGGCCACTGAACTAGTTTCGGAAAACCGGAAGACATCGCCACCCCAGGGCATCAGCACCTTAGGGCCAGCCGTGCACAAGGCCGTGGCCAGACCATAGGTGAACACCTCCTGGCCAAAGATAAAAGCGGGATCAAGTTGGGCGACAAATGGAGGAATGCTCACTGCCTCCACGAGCGAATTCGCAAAGGACGGATGATAGTCTCGATGTTCCGGCGGACCCATCGCACGCCGGTATCGTGAACGCTCCCAAGCATTTACGCCGCGTTCGACGCGCAACCAATGTTCATGGAGCGCACTCAATCGCTCGTGCAGCGCTGGGCTTTCCGAATCGACACTCTGAAGAATCTTGGTCCCATCTTCCAACTGAAGGGGTCCCTGCCACCGTCGCGTCACGATAGCGACCTCCAGGCCCTGTCTCCGCCAGAAACTCGCCAGCCGCTGGGGAAACACGCTCGCTGGATCCCCAATGATAACGGCAGGTTTACCCTGTGGCCACGTCTTCATTGCATCGGATTAGAGCAAAAACCCCATGGTTCTTACGCAGGGCCGAGTTAGCGGACTAACCCTCTAGCAACAGATTAAGGACCCTGCCTACCTGCGCCTCAGTGATCTCAACACTGCATGGAAGGCTTAGCCCGGACCGGTGCAGCGTCTCGGCCGCCGTCACGTTGAATTGGAATGCCCCGTCCGAAAAAGCGGGCAGTTTGTGAATCGGTATCCAGATTGGGCGACTCATCACGCCCTCTCTCATCATCGAGTCGATGACCGGACGGGCAACTCGGTCCAGCATCACGCTGTACATCCAGAAGGTGCTCCGGCAGTGCTGCGGTGCGGGATGCGCCTTGATGTGCGGGTTGTTTTTGAGCAACTCAGCATATCGGGCGGCGATTCCACGCTTGATCTTAACGTATTCGTCGAGTTTCTCCAGTTGGGCAACTCCCAGGGCCGCGGCAATGTTGGTCAGGCGGTAGTTGTAGCCCACCTCGTCGTGGAAGAACTCGATCTTGTCGGCCTTGGCCGTGGTGGTGAGGTGCCTGGCATGTGCCGCCAGCCCCGGATCCTCCGTGAAAATCGCGCCACCGCCACCGGTGGTGATGATCTTGTTCCCGTTGAAACTGGTGATGACCAGCCGCATCGGCCCCCGGTAGGCGGGGCAGGGGGCAGCAATCGGACGACTTTTGTAAGCGGCCCCCAAGCATTCGGCGGCATCTTCAATCAACGGGAGATCGTATCGTGTTGCCAGCTCTGCGACCCGGTCCACATCGCACATGCCGCCAAGCAAATGTACAGGCAGGAGTGCAGCTACCTGTCGTCCTGTGGCCTTGTTGATAAGTCGACCTCCACGCCGCTCGCATCCGTTAGCGAGGAACCGCTCCAACTGTACGACGTCCAGTTGCCAGTCGTTTGGGGAAATATCGATGAGCGCCGGCCACGCGCCACAATAGCGGACTGCATTTGCAGGCGCTACGAAAGTCACCGCCGGCATGACAACTTCATCGTCGTGGCCCACTCCCGCCAACAGAAGGCAAATGTGAAGCGCGGCGGTTCCACTCACCGCTGCGACCGCGTGCTTCGCTCCGACTTTTGCCGCCAATTCCCGTTCGAACCGGTCCACGAAAGGCCCCGCATAGGACACCCAATTTGTATCCAAGCACTCCTTGAGGTAGGTCCACTCGTTGCCGCGGAGCGAGGGCTCACTGAGTGGAATGATTGGTTGTGGCTGCTGCAACTGAACGCTCCTAAAGTACGTATTTGCCCGGGCGGTACATCTCCAAGTTCTCGCGAATCCAGGTAACCGTTGCGGCCAAGCCATCTTCAAGATTTACTTTGGGCTTCCACCCGAGAATCTTCTCTGCCAATGCGTTGCTGGCAAGCAAGCGCTCGACCTCACTCTTTTCTGGTCGTACACGTTCCGCGGTGCTTTCAATCTTGATAGGATGGCCGACGAGTGTGCCGATTAACCGGGCAAGGTCGCCCACACTGATTTCCCGACCTGAACCGATGTTGATAGTCTTGCCGATGGCACCCGGCACGGTGGCGGCCAGCAGATAGCCTTCGACCGTGTTGTCGACGAAGTTGAGATCGCGGGTGGGATGCAGGTTCCCTAAGCGCACGGTTTCGCCCGCCAAGCATTGCGTAACAATTGTAGGAATAACCGCGCGTGCTGACTGGCGCGGGCCAAAGGTGTTAAACGGACGCAACGTGACAACAGGTAGTCCGAACGAGAAATGGAATGCGTCCGCCAATTTGTCCGCTCCAATTTTGCTGGCGGAGTAGGGTGACTGACCTTGGAGTGGATGCTCCTCGGTGATCGGGACGAAGCACGCGGTTCCGTATACTTCGCTCGTAGAGGTGTGAATGACTCGCTGCACGTTGAGGTCGCGTGCGGCCTGCAGGATGTTCAGCGTTCCTTCGATATTCGTGCGCACATAGGATGCAGGCGCATGATAGGAGTAGGGGATGCCGATCAACGCCGCTAAATGGAAGATGACCTCTGTGCCTCGCATGGCACTGCGAACGCTATCGCGGTCGCAGATGTCGCCGGCAAAAATCTCCATCTGGTCGGACAGGGGAGAATCATCGAGCCAGCCCGCGCCTCCGAGCGCGTTGTAGTGAACGAAGGCGCGGACGCGGGCGCCTTCGTTCACGAGCTGCTCCGCCAAGTGGCTCCCAATAAACCCTCCGGCGCCGGTGACCAGGACGTGTTTGGATTTCCAGTTCATAGTTTGGATCTGTGTTGCGCCAGTTGTCGAAAAGGCTGTGGTTCAGTCCTGGATCGAGTTTGAAATAGCATTTGTATAGATCGACGAGCCACCGGGGTAGATACGAAGACTGTTTTGTGTCTGCCGAAGGATGACGCGGAAGCCGCGAGCGACAAATATATCATGGTGCAACGCGTTTTCATAAGCAATCCATATCTGACGTGGCGCCTGCGCAAGACTGGTTTCGATGTTGTGCAAAACGCGAGCGAGGACACTCGACCCGAACGGATTAAAGAAGAAGAAAACTGTGGCTTCCGGCGGGATCTGGTATTCCGCGGCGTCGGCGTGGACTATCTCGAAGTTGTTGACAGTGCATGTGGACCGCTGGTACTTCTTCAGATTACGCAGGCAGATATCACAGAGATTCCTGGAGAACTCGACTCCGATGATTTTTCGGAATCCATACTGTGAGGCCAGCATCATCGCCAATCCTTTGCCGCAGCCGAAATCCAAGAACGTGCGTTCACAAAAGTCATGGATCGGTATCTGTTGCATCATAAGGTGAAACACGACGGGGTTCGCGCCTTCGTAGCGTCCACCATCGCCTTTGTTGGCAGAGTCGATTCCCAGTTCGTGGAGGTCAACAATGCCGGCGGTGTCAGTGCCATGCCTCCAGTCGAATGCGCGCTCGGCGTAGACCAATTTGGCGGTACGCACGACCCCTCTGTCTTTAAGGGATATGGCGATCCGATAGAAGTAGGAGCGGGAGATACTCATGGTTCTGTTATGATAGCAGCAGACTCACTGCTGAGCATGTCGGTAACACAGTAACCGGGTCCCATATTTTGCCACCAGATGAGGATACCGCTTCGCCCAGAGTTCACGCAGTTGAGTGTAAGCTTCCGGGTTCCGAATCCTCTTGCTGATGTAGAAACGATGCGAATCCGTCGCCATAGACTTCTTGAAGTCTAGCAAGGAATCATCCGGGTCCGCCGTGCGCCCTCCACCCAAGTGGAGGCGCTCAAGCCCTTCATGCCGGCCGACTTGAGCGGCGGTGAACAAAACCAAGTTTGTGGCGCCAGGAACGCGTCGATCGGGACTTGAAGCGGATAAGTGATAATGCATCCATGCCTGGCCCTTCAGAAACAAAGCCGCAGAAATCCATTCATGCCCGAGTGCCGCCACGTAGAGCCAACCGGTCTCTTTCACAAGTTGCCCGAGACCGCGGAAGTATGCATCACTGAAGTGATAGTAATCGTCAGCGCCGATTCTCTTCATCGTGTCTAAATAAAGCTGCCGGAATCGGTCAAATCCTTCGCTAGCAGGGTAGGCTGCCACGCGCACCCCCAGGCGCTCGGCTCGCCGCAGCTTGTTGCGCGTCGTGCTGCTCAATAGAGACTCGTACACGCCGAGGCGGTTGAGATCAAGCGACACGGTTTCGCGGTCATAGGTTACTTCGCCACCGCTGAGCCATTTCTGTCCCATTAAGAGCGGGTGCAGTCGCATGAATTCGGAAACGACTCCTCGCAGGTCGCACCAAGAGGCAAAAGCGAGATTCGCCCTTTCAATGAAATCGCGTGCGTCCGTCGTGGAAAGCGGCCCCCCATACCCATAGGCACTTTCAATGTCAAACCAGTTGCTCTTGAGAACTTCTTCGCCGACGCGCGAAATTGGATGCAAAACAAACGGATACGCCCAAGTGTCCATTCCTTGTCGATACGCAAAGAGGAGTGCGCGACTGCCGGGTTGAAAGAGATGCAGGCGCACATACTCGGGGCGGAAGTAGATGTCTCTGCATTGCGCTGGGAGGTGACTCAGCACACTATGCCATCGCGCCGCGTCATCGAAGGCGTCAAGAATCTCCGTGGCCATAAAGATCTAAAGAGCCGTCCTTACAGCTTCGGCAAGTCGCACCATGTGGTCAGCACGGTATCTCTCATCTATCGGCAAGGTTAGAGATCGGCTAGCCAACTGCGTCGCTTCCGAAAAGCGTTGACGGCTCACCTCCGGCGGCAGAAGCCAGTGAATGGGACTACAGATGCGTTTCGTCGCAAGGCGCTCGCGAAGACGATCTCGATCTGGCGCGCACACAACGTAACCGAGAGGTACTTCATCTTCTGACAGATCTCGTACCAAAGCTTCTGCTTGGCCTGAGAGAAGGCTCTTGAGCAAGTTCCAGTTTGAACGACGGGTGGCACGGATCTGGTCGAAGTCCAAACCAGCAAGCATTGGCAACACAATCCCCGACAACTTGGCGTGTAGTTGTTGCGTGTTTAAGAACACCTCAACAGATTTGAAGGCATCCAAGTAAGTCGCCTCAATCTCTGGGCTAACAGGCGACCTTGGCTCAGCCGGATAGGCAGCCTTTATCAACCTCGCGGCCAAGAAACGCCGTGTTAGTGCGTCCACCACGGCGGAGGAAGCGCCTTCAGATACTCGCAGGTTACACCACCCGCCTAGCGAGGTCGGAAAAGGCTTGCGAAGGCTGAATATCAAAAACTGGCTCTCGCCTTCCTGCAAGTGCCAACTGCTAAGCGCGGACTGGCTTAACTCTTCGACGAGATAAAAGGAACCCTGGCCCGCCGCCGCGCCTAGTTCTCTTGCGGATTGATTTAGTCGACCGAAATAGTGGATTAGAAGCACAGCCGAACTCCTAGGTGGGTCTGGGTGTGCAGTGAGGTCTTGGTCTACGGGATAGAAGGAGAATTCCAATCCGCTCCACTTCACTGGCTCCAGGATGCTCCCGCATACATATACCGGCAGATGGGCATGTTTAACACCTGTCTTCTTCAGATACTTAAGAACACTCTACGATGCAGATCGCCCACCGTTACCGGAGAGCCATCGATTCCGCAGTCGAGGTGATCCAAGCGCGCCGAGGCACCAAATCTCGGCAGGCTGATTTCCAAATCACCACCCATGAGAGTACGGCCAACCCTGAGATTCATTGCTCTTGTTTCTGTCTCCTAAAATCTCCCGCCTCCAATGTTCATTTCGATTTATCCGAAAAGTAAGTCCTATAATCCTGCTGTGCCTTGGTGTAGTCCTCGACTTGCCCAATATCGAGCCAGTACTCATGGATCACATAGCGGGAGACGTGCTGGTGAGCGCTGAGGAGCTTCTTGATCAGCGTGTCCATCCCGAAATATTCGTTGTCTGGAATCCAAGAGAAAATCTCCGGTTTCATGCAGTAAACTCCTGCGATGATCTCCATTCGCAAGTTCGGCTTCTCCTCGACATCAACAATATGGTCGTTGTCATCCGCCGTCACGTTACCAAAGGAAAACGGAGTGAAGATGGTTTTTGTAGCAACCGTGAGCAAGGAGTTGGCGCGAACCCCAAAGTCGTAGAACTTTTGGAAGTTGAGTTTTGTCAGAATGTCCCCATTCATTACGATGAATGGCTCCGTCAGTTCCTTGCGAAGCAGCGTGAGTGGGCCGCAGGTTCCCAAGGGTTTCTTCTCGCGGCTGAAATGCAATGTCACTCCGTGCTTGGAGCCGTTCCCGAGAAATGCCTCGACGTAGTCTGACATGTAGTTCGTAGCGATGAATATCTCATCAAGCCCGTGGTTGCGTAATGCGTGGATTTGGATTTCCATTAGGGATTCCTCACCCAGGGGTAACAAGGGCTTGGGAATCACCTCCGTGAAGGGTCGCAATCGCGTTCCAAGTCCACCGGCAAGAATGACGGCCTTCATCTTTCGTGTCCTACTGTTGCAGAGTAGATTGATCTCATTTCAGAGAAAACGGAGATATCACCACGCCTTTCTTTGGCCTTCTTGGTTCTGCCGCGGCAAGAATTCTGTACATCATTCAAAGCAGAGGCTGATGAGTTTTCCTCAGCCCTCTAAGCAGGCGCCGCCAGAGGCGCCTGCTACGTGAAACTGAAAATCGGTACGAATAATCAAGTAGCCTCACCGGGGTGCCACCAAAGCTCAGCTTGAACTGCGTTATCGAGTAGCGCGGATCAGTTGAGTCCAATACAATGCCACCCCAATCGTAAGTCTCAAACCCTTCTTTTCTAAAGTAGAGAATCATCTCCCAGTGCAAAAGCGCCGCGGCATAGCCTCGGTCCGATGATTTCGGATAGGTAAGATTAGTTTCATCTTGACCATTTGCTCGTCTAGCGAGCTGTGCTATTTCGCTTAGAGGCGGAAAGAAATTCACAAAAGCGTTAGATTCTAGCTACTTGTAGACCATTACTTTCTGATCATCAATGATTCTTGGAGTGATTGGCCTCTATCAATCGGGGCCAGTTATTGTCTCGAAAGAATATAAACGCATCGCGGAATCTCTGCAACTTGACTCCGGCGAGATATCGTATGGACCACCTTCATTTCTGCACAGCTTGCGGCGTGAAACACTTGTTCCTGTGAATACCTTTTCTTGTATTCTGAAGGCCCTCTCTCAGTCGCTGGCTTATTCCTGTCGGACGTGAGGTATTGATTATCGGG
The DNA here is from genome assembly GCA_028870115.1 of Candidatus Methylomirabilota bacterium. NCBI lineage: Bacteria > Methylomirabilota (SeqCode) > Candidatus Methylomirabilota bacterium. Next base: position 9,785 of record JAGWQH010000055.1, on the reverse strand, counting down.
CATTGAATTATAAGCAATATCCACAACATCCAGCGCAAGGAATCCACGGTTCGTTAGGTGGCTGCGGTAAGTTATAAGAAACCTAATCAAGTCAAACGCTTCAACTCCATAGGTCCAATTAACGGCCAAGATGGCATCAAAGGTTTGCTCAGAGAGGTGGAAAGGTCTAAGACCATCATCGATCCAGAGTGTTGCAGAAATATTCGCAGCAGAGCACAGTTGTGTACCGGCCTGAATCGCATCCGGGTCGTTGTCAAACCCGTAGAGCTGGCTAAATCCATGCTGGCCAAACCAAATGAGATTCAAGGCGCATCCGCATCCCGTCTCAAGAATCCTCGCCTGCGATTTGAGACGCGTGGCCAACCAGAAGGAGACTTTCCATACGTGCCACCGCGATCCGCGAGTTTCAAAAGCATAGACAAACCACGGTTGTGCTCTGGCACGCTGTACAACATCGGTAACAAGTTCGGTCGGTAAGTCAATTCTCTTCCGACGCAGGAGAACAGCCATCAATCCGCGCAGGCTCATCGTTCTTGCCAATTTGCATGACTACTAATCAAAGGCCAACACCGCCAAATCCGCGATATGAACTCTACATGTGAGAGCTTACTAGCTCGGTTTCCCACTGGAGCTGCGGGCGCACGGGGCCAATGAATTTGCCGTACCATAGGTCTTGCCTGCCAGCCATTTCGTGAACAGCAAATGTTGTTGCCTCATGGTTGTCGTAAAGCTTTCGTGAACAGTCGTCTACGAACAGGACTCTGATACGATACGTTCCTTCATTTAGCAGATCTCCGGGAATATGACAGGTGCTTCGAAAAAGCCCACTCGGAAACGGCTTGTCGTGCCAATGGGGCTCCTTCCAACTGAGCGTTTCGAAGACGGGACTGTCTTCCAAGGTATATAAGCAGAGATCTATATGTAACCGGGTCAAGGGCGTCAAATTCCAGTATTCAATCTCGACTCGGAAAGAGGTGGTTAGGTCGATCAAGTGTGCGCTACCTTCCGGAACGACTGCTATCCGATGCAGACGAATTTTATCGTTTCCGGGTGCTGTATCCATGTCGTCCCAAACTTGCTCGAGCCGCTCCGGAACGTGTCCCGTCGCAGAGGCTAGATACACCTTGACTACTGAAGCCACGTCTCCGCTTCCTGCAATCTTACCAGTGCTGAGGAAAATCCCTCGAGAGCAAAGGCTGTTTACCGCCTGCATATTATGGCTCACAAATAGCACTGTACGGCCAGCCTTGGAAACGTCGCTCATCTTGCCCAAACATTTCTTTTGGAATGCGGCATCACCCACCGCGAGCACCTCGTCTACCAGCAGGATTTCAGGTTCCAGGTGGGCGGCCACAGCGAAGGCCAGGCGCACATACATGCCGCTGCTGTAGTGTTTCACCGGCGTGTCGAGAAATTTCTCGATTTCGGCGAAAGCAACAATCTCATCGAACTTGCGGTCAAGCTCTATCCGTTTCATCCCCAGGATGGCGCCATTGAGGTAGATATTCTCCCGCCCGGTCAATTCAGGATGAAAGCCGGTGCCCACCTCTAAAAGCGACCCCACGCGGCCGTGGAGTTCTACGGTGCCTTCCGTGGGCTCGGTGATGCGGGAGAGGATCTTGAGCAGCGTGCTCTTGCCAGCTCCGTTGCGGCCGATGATTCCGACTACCTCGCCACACATGATTTCAAAGGATACGTCTTTCAAGGCCCAGAAGGTATTGTCTTCATTGGCATGCTCGGACGCTGGGACGCTGGGACGCTGAAAGGCGGAACGGATTCGGCGCAACGGCGCATACATGGCATCGGTCAGTGTATCACGTAAGGCCCTGTAGCGCTCCCGATGGCCGATGCGGTACAACTTGCCCAGGTTTTCGGCGCGAATGGCGATGTCGGTCATTTCGGATTTCCAATTCCGGATTTCGGATTCTTAGCCTTCGTACTCTTGCCAATAGCCGTGAAGATGGCCAGGAGTTCGTCAGATTCTTTGAGCAAAACCCGCCGCTCTGTCATATTTCCATGCCCGACCTCTTCAAATAGCTCCAACCTCGTCTTGCGATCCGCACCTCGAAATTCGCAATTCGCACTCAGAGATCTATAGTTACACCACGTCGGCAAAGGTCTTCTCCATACGCCGGAAGTAGTACAGGCCGCCAACCAGGATCAGGATGACAATGGTGACCGAGACGGCCAAGAGTGCTCCAGGCCCTTCTGCTTTTCCCAACAGCGCCCAGCGGAAGCCCTCGACGACACCCGCCATGGGGTTCAGCCCGTACAGCGCCCGCCATGACTCTGGGACCAGCGTGCTCGAGTAAGCCACCGGCGTGGCAAACAGCCAGATCTGTGTCAGGAACGGGATGGTGTATCGCACATCACGGTACTGGACGTTCAGCGCCGACAGCCACATGCCAACGCCCAAGGCAGTTCCCACTGCAAGCACGACAAACAGGGGCACGGTCCATACGGCGAGGGTGGGCTTTACGTGGTAGTACATCATCATCCCAATCAGCACCACAAAAGCAATCAGAAAGTCCAGCAGCCCGGCGAGTACTGCCGAAATCGGGATTGCCAGCCTGGGAAAATAGACCTTCGTGATCAGTCGCTCATTCGCGACTAGGCTGTTGCTCGACTCGGTCAGCGCATGAGCAAAGAGCTGCCAGGGGAGCAACGCGCAGTATGCAAAGATTGGGTAGGGGAGCCCATCGGACGGGATCCGGGCCAGCCGGCCGAAGAAGATGCTGAACACCACCATGGTAAAGAAGGGCTGGATGATCGCCCAGGCCGCGCCCAGCACGGTCTGCTTGTACCGCACCTTGATGTCGCGCCACGTGAGGAAGTAGATCAGTTCGCGGTAGTGCCACAGGTCGGCCAGATTGAGCGCACTCCACCCCCTGGAAGGGCGGATGACTAGGGTCAGCGTTCCTTTTTCGGCGCCGTAATCAGGAGCCTGGATCCCGCTGGCCCTACCCTGAGTCTTTTCCACAATATTTCCGATGATCGTACCGCTCAATGTATGATTCCGCAGTGTGAAGCGAACTCCCTGCATTCGGCTCGCGTCTAGGCTTCATGACGACAACTGCGCTGGCCTCATGGATAATCTCGCTGAACCTCGCAAAGCGAAAGATCCGGGTGCAGGCGCTGGCACCCCCGATAATCAACTTGGGCCGGTGCTCCTTGGCCAGGCGCCGGAGGGCCTCAAAGTCCCCCTGTTTGGTTCCCTGACGCTTGATCTCGAGCCGGACCATTTAAGCGATTTTGTGGTCAACATCGATAATATTCTTCAACCTGGGATCCCTTTGATAAGGGGTGGGGCCAATAACTCAAGTCTATAGAAATAGTAAACTTGTGGGCATGTCTTGTCAAGGCAAATGGGGACTTGGCAACTTGACATGCCTATTACACCTATCGCATAATATGTAATTAGGTCAAACCGGCGTTAATCAGCTAAATATGGTGGCGCAGAGTAGAATAAAGTGAACGGTGAGAGAATCCAGCGCTCCCGGATTACGCAACAGGCATTGGTCATTGGCCTTGGGGCCGGAAGCGCATTAATTTTGGGTTTGGCGATGGTTCGGGGCAACTGGCTCTACCTCACACTGTTCGGTGCTCTGGCGGCGATTCCCGTGGCGGTTCGCTGGCCGGTGCAGGCTTCGTTAGGTGTTTACGCTTTTCTGATTCCGTTTGATTCCATTGCTGTTCTGGGCGGGGGGTCAACCGGGCCGACACTCAATAAGCTGATCGGGGTAGCGACTGCAGGGATCCTGCTGGCAACAGGAGTTATGCGGCATCGGTTGGTGCGCCCGCCGCGTGCTGCCCTTTGGTGGTTTCTGTTCATTGTATGGGGCGCGGTGACCGCAGCATGGGCACTGGACGCCCAGACTGTGTACGATCGCCTGCCGACAGCCGTTAGCCTGCTTCTCCTGTACCTTGTTGCTGTTTCCGCGCGTGTCTCTGAAAAGGAATTATTCAGCATTGGTACGCTTGTAGTCCTCGGCGGGATGGTTGCAGCGGCTTACGCGTGTTATATGTACAGCGAGGGCGTTCTTTATCTTGGGGCAACAGGCCGGGCCTCGTTAATCGAGGGCGAGCGTGACACCGATCCGAACCAGTTCGCAACTAGTCTGCTTCTCCCGTTGAGCTTGGTGATAGGCAGATTCTTGGAGGCCCGAAGATGGTCTGAAAGACTCTTTCCCCTGTACGCGATGCTAGTGATAGCCGCCGGGATTTTTCTCACTATGTCTCGGGGTTCGTTGCTGGCGGTCCTGGTGGTAGTTCTCGCATATATGTATCATGCTCGGTCAAAGTGGCAGGTCTGGGTTCCTGTCGCGCTTTTGGGATTGATAGTCGTGGTCATGCCCGATCAGTTCTATCGACGACTTGAAATGCCCTATGAGACCGCGTCGGCTGGGCGCATCGATATCTGGCGGGTGGGTCTCCGCGCCCTTCTTGACTACGGGATTATTGGTGCCGGCCTGAGTAACTTTCCATTTGCCTATGATGAGTTCGCGGGACACCAATACGGGTTCCGCGGGTACTCTCGCGGAGCCCACAATATCTACTTGGGCATATGGGTCGAACTTGGGATCGTCGGGTTCTTCTTTATGATGGCTGCAATCCTCTCTCAGTTGCGTTCAGTGAGGTCATGGCGGCGAAACTCCACGGATGAGAGCAACTCCTATATGCTTGCGGTCAAGTGCGCGTGCTTTGGGTTGCTGGTTTCGGGGTTCTTCTTAGATATTGTCTGGCGCAAGGGGTTCTGGTTTGTGTGGATTCTGCTGGCTCTCGCCGTGTCCGTTTCTAAAAATCAGAGTGTCTCTGTTGAATCATGAGAGTCCTTTTTCTCTCGCATATGTTTCCTTCACCGGCGAATGCAATAGCGGGGATATTTGTTCTAGAGCAGATGAAGGCGCTGCGAGAGCTCGGGGTAGAGATCTTTGTGGTCACACCAACGCCATGGGCTCCTCCAATACTGGGATTTCTCCCGCGTGTGCAGAAGTACAGCACGATCCCTCAGCGAGATAATCTTCAGGGATTTCCTACGGAGTACCCCAGGGTACTGTGTCTCCCAGGAAGTAGGCTTTTCTACCTGTATGGCGTATTTTATTATCTGGGATGCTTACGTCTTGTAAGACGTCTAGTAAACGAGCACAAAATACAGGTAATTCATGCGCACACGATTATGCCTGATGGGTTCGCGAGTGTGCTCCTCGGACGAACATTAAACCTCCCTGTGATCTGTACCATCCACGGCTCTGACATCAATCTCTACCCATTCCGCAATGGCTGCACCAACTTGGCTACAAGATGGGCTTTGAAGCATGTCGGTCGACTGGTTACCGTCAGCCATCGTTTGAGAGAGAATGTCGTATCCCTGGCAGGTCCGCTGGAGGTCGACGTCATCCATAATGGTGCCGACCCTACTAAGTTCATGCCGCGCTGCAAGAAAGAATGTCGTAGGGAGTTGAATTTGCCAGCCGAACGGACCATTCTCTTATTTGTTGGCAACTTGGTTGGGGTAAAGGGTGTGGAGTTTCTTCTTCATGCGTTCGCGAGACTTGGCCATGTTGACGCTATGCTCTATCTGGTGGGTGACGGCCACTTGAGGCAAGCCCTGGACTCGCTGGCTAATACACTTAGCATCCGTGGATCAACGGTGTTTGTAGGTCGAAGGCCCCATGAGGAGATACCGCTCTGGCTGTCTGCCGCAGATTGTTTGATAATGCCGAGCCTGAGCGAGGGCTTTCCAACTCTCCTCCCCGAAGCCATGCTATGTCGTATCCCAATTGTGGCAACCGATGTCGGTGGGATACCTGAACTGCTCTCACATGGAAAGAATGCCTGGATGGTCCCTCGCGGCGATGTGACAGCACTCGCTCGCGGGATAGAAACGATGCTTTCAAGGGGTGACCAAGTCGAGAATATAGTGATTGAGGCGCGGCGAGCAGCGTCCGCAGGATATACGTGGGTCGCCAATGCCGAAAAGACACTTGCCGTATATCGAGCGGCGATTCAAATGGGAACGCCTGAGTGAGGCCGCTTCAAGCCCCCTATATTTTCGTGCTGCCGAACCATTCACTCGAATGGTCGATAATACGATGGGGAATCGAGTGTGGGTTGCGGACTCATGACATGGCAGGCGTCAACATCCCCTGTATCGCTCAATTCAAGAGGGGTTTTGGCAGGCGATTCGTACCATGTGTCACGTTTCATCGTAGCTACGGCTGGCTGGCGTGCCGCGGCGAGTATGGATACAAGATACTAATGCCGCTGGCCCAGCGGATTGCATCAAAGTTCGGCAAATGAAGGTCTGCATGCTCACCTCGGTCCACAGGGCCTTTGACAATCGGATCTTCCATAAGGAGGCCAAGAGTCTCGTTCGAGCGGGTTATGAGGTGACTCTTGTGGCTCCGCATGAGCAGGATGAGCAGCTGGATGGCGTTCGGGTCCTTAGTGTACCTAAGAGGCGCACGCGCTGGTGCCGAATGCTGGTCACTTCTGGCCAAGTTTTGCTACGGGGCCTGAAGGTGAAGGCGGCGATTTATCACTTTCACGACCCGGAATTGATTCCTGCGGGACTGTTTCTTCGTTTGCTTGGCAAGAAGGTCATTTACGACATTCATGAGTATAATGCCGACACCATGTTGACAAAGCATTGGCTGCCGACAGAGGCGAGGCGCACGGTGAGCAGGGCCGTAATGTGGTTGGATCGTTACGCTGTGAAGAAGATGAGCGGCATCGTGGTCGTTAATGAGGATATGGCCAAACTCTTCCGAGCAGGGCTCTCATCGCCTCGTCCTGTTGTTACCGTCCACAACTACCCGGAGCTACAGGATGCCGCGCTGGACGGCGGGCATTCTGCTGATGAGCCAGTGGGGATCTATGTGGGTGGCCTCTCGAAAGATCGAGGACTGGAGGTACTGCTCGAGGCGGGCGAGCGGTTAAGGCGGGCGTATCCCGAGGCGAGCATTCAAGTTCTAGGTCCCTTAGAGTTAGCCGGCGTTCGTCGGGAGTACGCATTTGTTGACGGGTGGGGTGCTTATGGAGTGGAATACCTGGGTAGAGTTCCCCATCGGGACATCTTGAAGTGGCTTCAACGCGCACGGGTTGGCTTGATTCCGTGGCTTCCTACGCCCAACCACCTTAAGGGCACACCCGTGAAGCTGTTCGAGTACATGCTGGCAGGGATCCCAGTTGTTGCTTCGGGTTTCGGCTTTATTTCACTGATCGTCCGCGACACCGGATGCGGATTGCTCGTGCCCCCTGGAGATGCCGCTGCCCTGAGCAAGGCGATTGAAGTTCTTCTTCGTGATCCGTCGAAGGCTGTTGAGATGGGGCAAAGGGGCCGCATAGCGGTCCTCGATCGGTACAACTGGGGCTCTGAGGAAAAGAAGCTCGTGGCGCTATATGAGAGTCTCGTAGGGCATGCGTAGAGGCCGGAGCTGCTGTGCTGCGTCTCATGCTATCGTGGAGTCTCCCTGTATTTGCCCCTGGTGTCACAAGTGTTGATGGTACGCCAAAAGATGAAGAATTTGCCAATATCGTTAAAGATTTGATCCACTTGAGGCGCCGATGATGCCATAGGCGCTAGCTTGAGCTTGCTAGCGGGGATTGTCAAGTATATCGCTCGATATCCACATGATGGCTAAGGCTGGTGCTCAGCACAGCCAGGTGCTTCCTGGTATAGCGAAGCTCGCCGAGCATGAGACATATGGGGTAAAATAGTGGGGTGGCAATTTCCCATGGTTTCTATTGTGGTTCCTTGCCGGAACGAAGCGGGCTCGATCGAGGGGTGTCTCAGATCGCTCGCTTCGGATAGCTACCCCAAGAATCAACTCGAGATCCTTGTCGTTGACGGTGAAAGCCACGACGGAACTCAAGAGGTGGTCGAAAGGATGGCACGACAGCATGGTTTCGTGCGCCTGTTAAGAAATCCCAAGCACAATACCGCAACCGGAATGAACATTGGAATTCGAGAGGCCAAGGGCGACATAGTGATGGTCGTTAGCGCTCACGCCGAATATGGAGAACAATATATAAGCCGGTGCGTTGAAACCCTTCAGAAGGTAGGAGCTGACTGCGTGGGCGGGCCTATCACGACTCTTCCGAGGGCAGACACTCCTATGGCAAGAGCGATTGCCCTAGCCATGTCGAGCCCCTTTGGGGTCGGGACCGCAAAGTTCAGAACGTCGCAGTACCACGGGTACGTTGACACGGTGGCATTTGGTGCCTATCGAAGGGAGATTTTCCAGAAGGTGGGGCTATTCGACGAGAAATTGATCCGGAATCAGGACGCTGAGCTGAACTACCGTATACTGAAGGCGGGCGGAAAGATATTCATGGATCCGGGTATCTGTTCAACCTATCGCGCTCGCGAGACCCTGTCTAAGCTTTGGCAGCAGTATTTCCAATACGGTTACTGGAAGCTCCGGGTCATTCTGAAGCACGGCCGGCCCGGATCTTGGCGCCAAGTAGTACCGGTACTGTTTGCATCGGCTCTGATTGGGTTACCTGTGGTTGGTATTTTCAGCTCTGTGGCACTTGAACTCTGGGCGCTTATGGTCATCGCATACTTAGGGTTCTCGTTCAGCTTTTCCGTAAAAGCTATGCGGAATCGGGGATGGAGGGTTGCGCTAGCCCTGCCTGCGGCGTTCTTTGTCCTCCACTCTAGTTACGGAATAGGGTTTATGTGGGGAATGCTGGACATTGGCGTCCTGGGCGTCCTGCGGGAAGCTGCCGTGCGAGCTATAGCCCACATTTCTAAGGCACTGGGTTAGAGGAACATCCCATTCTGGGAAATCTGGGAATTGTCCTACTGCGCTACCGCCTTCGCCAAATGCCCTGAGAGCGCGATCCTCCCATGGAGATTATCTATGCTGTCGAGCGAGGGGTTCGCCACTCCAGCCAGCATCGTCTTCAGCGTGGCGTCAGCCACTTGCAGAACTTGCGAATCAAATTCGGCCAGCACGACCCAGCCTGAGTAAATTTGCCCAAGACCCCACTCCGTTTTATTCAATGCTGGGTAGTTCGTGCCGTCTATGAAATTCGTGAATCGGGGATCCGCCAAGGATTGATTCCAGATCACGTTTGTCAACAGCGCAGATACCCCAACGACATCGTCCTTGGTGAATACAATCCCTGCTTCGTAGAGATCTACGAGAGCAAAGAGAAAGCGATTGGCATGCGAGGTGTCCATAAAGGTTGTGGGATCATTGGGAGGGATGGGGCCATAGTTGCCGAGCCCCTTGTCCCATATCAGCCCTCCCTGATACGGCTGAAACCGACCCTTGAATCCTTGTGCGAGTTCAATAAGGATGTCCGGATAATTGTACGTGCTATTGTCGGCGCTTCCCAAAGAGGCGCTTGTGAGGTAGACATCCCTCAGGACGCGGATTAGTAGAGCGGCTTTATCGTTCATGTTGCGAGTTGTGTGAACCACTTCATCCCGAAACCAATGGAGTCCTCCTCGCGTGAAGAGGTGTTTATTGAGGATTTGGTCTCTCACGAATGTGTAAATGGCAGTGCCGCGAGAACCATAGCTACTCTTTAGTGTTGGATTGGTCAGAATAATGTTTGCAAGTCTGGCTAATTCCGTTGATCCCTGCAAGTCGTCTAACTGGTAGGCAATAGGAGTGGTCGAATATGGTGATGACCACGGTCCCGACCAGTTGTGATTACCGTTACTGTCGATGATTGTAGCCTTTGAGACCATTGTCTCTGCCCATGCGAGGGCTCGTTCCAGATATTTCACATCGTGTGTGGCTTCATACATGGACAGCGTCCCGCCGAAG
>JAGWQH010000054.1 GCA_028870115.1 Candidatus Methylomirabilota bacterium | reverse complement strand
TGAGGGTGCTGCTCCAGCGGATGAACATCTTGCTGCCCAACCGGCCCAAGATCATTGACAATGTAGTGCAGAAAACGGCCGAATCAGGGCTGTAACTGTTTGACGTTATTAGCGTCTCACTCTCAAACTGCGGAAGATGGGTTAATGGTCTCTCATACTGCCAACGAATGACCTCACCGGAGCGTGTTCACACCCATTCAGCACAGCGAAGGATTCGGCAAAACGATTGATTCGTGGCCTCACAATTTCGAGAGGAGTTTTCGCTTCTGTTCCGCGAACTCTTCCTCCGAAAGAATGCCTGCATCCCTCAGTTCGGCTAATTTCTTAATCTGTCCAGGGATGTCTGCTGGCTGGGAGCTCTTCGGCCGACGTGCCTGTGCTGCGAGCTCTCTTATCCTAGTCGCCAATTTCTGAACCTCTTCGAAGTACTTCTTTTCAAACTGTACTACCGAGTCCTTCGATGCGCCAGCAAAGAAGCCACCGGAGCTTTTTTCAACCATTCCAGAGGATACGATTTCAATCTCGCCAGATACCAATGGTCGTTTGGATACGTCAACGCTAGCTACGTGGTCGTAGAGAAACGTCTTCGTCTTGACTCCGAATGATCCAGTCCCCCACGTGCCTACCCCGGATTTGATAATTACAACCTTCTTGTCGGTGACTAAGAGATAGCTCCCGCCAAGAGCAGCGCCCGCCTCCTCTCCAAACAGAGCACCGATACTCGTCTTCTCACCTAGGCCGAGGAGCGTTGCCACGATCTCTTCATCCGGGTCGAGGTTATTTGCGATGTATTCTAGAACGCCTTTGTTGCGGATGCCCCCGCCAATCTTCCATTTAACTCGACTTGCCAAGGTATCCGAATGGGTCTGCTGAGGGACGTGAAAAGGAGCGCCACACTTCAGACACTTCAGGTCTTTTCCCACATACTTATCTGGTACGGACATTTCCGTCGCGCACCTGGAGCAAGTCACGGGAACGCTCATGCTTGAGACCTCCAACCGTGTGCTGAAGCCACCCTTAGACGTGTGTGAAAGACCAATGTTAAGCGGCCCAACTACGAAGTATGCTAGTCGGCATATTCAGGGCCTCTAACGTCTAATAGGTGCAGCGATTCTCCCGTGTTTCTAAGAACTTGTCAAGATTCTCCGAACTCCGCCTCACAGACAAATACTGTCAGCATAATACCATCACGCTCAGGGATGTAGAGGGTACCTGCCGTCAGAGGCGGTGTTCGTCCACGGCTTTGGCCAGGTCGCGCAACGCGGCGGAGACCTGAACGGGGTAGTCCGGCCCTTTCTCAAGCGTCCGCAGCCCGTGCGGCAAGCGCGCGAGCTGGTCGCGCGCGCGCTCGCGAAGCGCCGTGAGAGGGGCGGCAGCGTTGAGGCGTTTGCCGGCGCGCATCACCGGCTGGATCAACGGCTCGCCTTCCTGTGGGTCATCTTCCACGGTCAGGATATCGGAGCACATAGAGCCGTCGGCGTCATACCGGCGATAGACCTGCTTGCGGCCTGGCCATGTCGCCTTGCCCTCAGAGCGCTTGCGACGCGGCTTCCCACCGTACTCCTCCAGCTTGTAGGCGCAATCCAGATACGGGGCATCGGCGGAAGTATCCATGCGCGTCCCGATACCAAAGCCGTCAATTGGGGCCTGAGCCGCACACAACTGCCGTACGATAGATTCGTCCAGATTTCCGCTGGCAAAGATCACCGCGTCGGACAACCCACCATCATCCAGAATCCGCCGCACCTTGCGGGCATGGTCTGCCAGATCACCGCTGTCCAGACGTACCCCTTTGATGGCGATCCCCTTCTCGCGCAGCCGCGGCGCAAGTGATACGACCTTCGCCGCGCCCGCTTCGGTATCGTAGGTGTCGATGAGCAGGACGACATCATCCGGGTTAGCATACGCGAAGCGCTCAAAGGCGGCCGTCTCATCCTCATGGGCCTGGATAAAGGAGTGCGCCATCGTCCCGTAAATCGGTATCCCGAATAGCGGCATCGCCTGTACCGCAGACGTTCCCGAGAATCCTGCCAGGTAACTGGCGCGCGCCGCCAGCAACCCGGCCTCCGCCCCGTGGGTACGGCGCAGACCAAAATCGACCAGGAGCTTCCCGGGCGCGACAAGTACCGAACGCGCCGCCTTTGAGGCGATCAGCGTCTGAAAGTGCAACAGGTTGATCAGGCGCGTCTCCACGAGTTGCGCCTGTGGAAGCGGGGCGGTAACCCGCACGATCGGTTCGTCGGGGAAAAAAACCGTTCCTTCAGGCATCGCGTGCACATCACCCGTGAACTGCAGTTTCTCCAGATAGTCCACAAGGCTCGACCGAAACAGACCGCAACTGTTCAGCCACTCCAACTCCTCGGACGTGAAGCGCAACGCTTCGAGGAAGCTGAGCGCCTGTTCCAGCCCGGCCGCCAGCAGGAAATTGCGCGTCGGCGGCAGCTTGCGCACAAAGAACTCGAAGGTCGCCTGCGCCTCCATCCCATGCTCGACATACCCCTGCAACATGGTGAGTTGATAGAGATCGGTCAACAGCAGGCTCGATGGTGGATTCATGCAGCCAGCATCTCCAATCGGATCGGTATGGCCCCCCGTCGAATCATCTCCGCCTCCGCCCGCTCCCCGTCACCGTGGCGCACATTGACGGCTCGGATCGCATCCTGCAAGAGGACGACCGCATACCCGGCTTTCAGACCATCCTCCACAGTGCACAGGATGCAATAGTCTGTAGCCAGGCCACCGACAAAGACGCGTCCTATACCCTGGGCGCGCAGACGTGCGTCAAGATCCGTTCCGTCGAATGCGGAATAGGCATCCTTCTCGGCCTGCGTACCCTTGAGGGTGATGAGCGTGCTCGAAGCGGGGAGTTCGAGGGCGGTGGCAAACGCGGCGCCTTCTGACCCCGCTACACAATGGGGAGGCCAAGGTCCGCCATAAGGCTGAAAGGAACAATGATTAGGGGGGTGCCAGTCTCGGGTGGCAAAGATCGGCAACCCGCGGCTTACAAAAGCTGCCAGGTAGCGATTGAGCACCGGGATCACTTCATCGCCCCGCACCACCGCCAGGCCGCCTCCAGGCAGGAAATCGTTCTGGACATCCACAACGATCAGGGCGTCACCTACGCTCAGGGTGACCTTCTGAGTTTCCACCGGGCACATCGGGTCACCTTATATATTTTGCCCCATCAGGGCGGCCGCCTCCTCAGGCGGAATCGGGTTCACAAAAAGCCGCGCGCCCCAGCCGAATGCCGCCACGGGCGCGGTCTTCGGGATGATCTCGATATGCCAATGGTAGTCATGCGTATGCGGTTCGTCAAAAGGGGCGCTATGGAGGACTACCGTACAGGATGGATTGCCGAGAACCTTCCCGATCATCTGCATCATCCGCTTCAGGAGGCCGGCGAGATCGACCAACTCTCTTTCGCCGATCTTCGCAAAATCAGAGGCGTGACGGAGAGGTAGCAGCCACGTCTCAAACGGGAAGCGAGAGGCAAACGGCGCCAGTGCCACGAAGTGATCGGTCTCCGCCACGCGTCTGACGCGGGAGACCCGCTCGTGGAGTACGATGTCGCAGAAGGCGCAGCGCTCCTTTCTCGCATAGAACTCCCGACAACCGCGTATCTCCTCTTCAATCCCATACGGGATGAACGGGAAAGCCAGTACGTGGGAATGGGGGTGACTGAGCATGCCGGCCGCGTCTGCATGGTTCTTCACCACGATCAGCGATCGGAACCGCTCATCCAGGCGGAGATCCAGACTCCGCAGTCTGTAGGTGCGTAGAACCCGCTCCAACTGTTGCTCCGGAAATTCTGCCCATGTCATATGATGCTGTGGACTTTCTATGACGATCTCATGAGCCCCTACGGCATTCATCACGTCGAAAGGCCCCTCCGGCCTTCGATCGAAATCACCCTCAATCCGACACAGAGGCTGCAGGTCAGGGGTAACTCGAACCCACCAGCCGGCCTGATTCCGCTGACGCGACGGCTCACCAAATGCTGTAATCTCCGGTGGAGTCATCGACTCATTACCTGGACACAGGGGGCATGGACCGGCAAGCGGTGGAGGCGGCTGCGCCTCTACCTTCATGGCAGCCTCTCGATCCGGCCGCTCCGGGTCGATCACTACCCAACGATTTCTTACCGGATCGCGTCGCAACTCACCCATATCTCTCCTTACGTCAGCGCAAAAGGTTACAGCCACTCACCGCGAAGACTTGCCGTGCGTCCGGCCGCCGCCAGCAGCACAGCTTTGATCTCCGTCACCCACTCACCGCTGTACCGGCAGCGCGGGGTCGTTACCCCACTCGCTCCAGGAGCGATCATACCCTCGAACGTCCGGATACCCCAGCAGTCGGAGCGTAAAGTAGGTGACGGCTCCGCGATGCATGGTGTGACAGTAGCTTACGATCGTCTTATCCTTCGTCACGCCTGCCCGCTCATAGAGGGCCAGGAGTTCATCGGCCGGCTTGAATGTCTTATCGCCGACAAGATTTTGCGTCCACTCAATGTTCACGGCTCCCGGGATGTGGCCTCCCCGCTTGGCCCGCAGATCCTCACCGCGAAACTCAGCCGCCGACCGGGCGTCTACCAGGGCAAGATTCGGCTTTCCCAAGTTTGTCGCGATCCAGCTGGTCGGCGTGACGCGCTGCGTCTCAGCCTGGACTTGATAGACCATCTTGCTCACCTGTGGCACCGTTTTTGAGAGAGCTCGCTCTTCAGCAACCCACTTCGTGATACCCCCATTCAACAATGCCACCTTTTTGTGGCCGGCGTATTCAAGAGTAAAAAACAGGCGTGACGCATTGAGCCCTCCCTGGTCATCATACACAATCACCATTGTTTCTTTAGTGATCCCAAGCTGTCCCAACCGCTCCTCGATTTCATAATCAGGGGGCAGGGCAAAGCCGGACTCTTTCAAGGCCACACGGGCATGATTGACCGACAGGTAGACTGCGCCGGGAATGTGTCCGGCGGCGTACTCCTCCGGGCTGTTGCGCATGTCGATGATCTGCAGATCCCGATCATTCAGGTGCTGGGCCAGCCAGTGGGTGTCTACAAGCAACTGTGGGTTGCCGTAGCCCGCAGCCAAGGTCGACCACGGAGTCGCCGCAAGCAGCATCATTACCGCCGCTGCCGCCATCACCATTCGTTTCATTCCGTTCCTCCTATTTCAGGTGCCGTGGGAACGCAATCCGGGTCACCACTACGGTTGGCTCAGCAACTTACTATTCAACGCATTATAGATTCCTGCTAAGACTTGATGCAAGTGTGGATGTGTCGCGCCTCCACCAATACAAGAGGCGTTAACCCCGATTGCGGACAATGAGAACAGGACGATCGGCTGAACGCAGCACATGTTCTGCCACTGAGCCCAGGAGCAGACGAGCTATCCCGAAATGGCCGTGGGATGCCATCACGATGAGGTCCGCGTCCAGTCCCGCGGCCTCCTGACAGATCGCCTCGTGGACCAGCAACGGAGTCTCCACTACCCGTGCCTCCGTTATCACTACTCCCTCTTTGCGGGCCTGTTCTGGCACAAGCGCTTCCAACGAGCGGAGCAGTGTTTGCCGGAGTTCCGCTTGCTCCGGCCCCGAGAGAGCACCCCATGGCGAGTAGTGAGCATAGAGCGGGTTCGGCGGCCCGTGTACCTCAGTAACGTGACAAAGGATGACGATCCCGCCGCGTTCCGCCAGAATGGCATACGCATGGGGGATAGCAGCGTTACCCAGAGGCGAGAAATCCGTAGTCACCAGTAGCTTCCGATACCTTGGCATCATGGTATGTCGGCTCCTTCAGTCAGGCGGGTTATGCTACTATCCGCTCCCAGGCATCGGAGAAATCGCCCTGACGGCTTTCCAGCACGGCTGTCAGGGCTGCCATCGTGGAGAGCGTCCCAAGTATAACCTTCATCGCTGCTCTTGTGAAGGAGACAAGACAGGCTAATGAATCAAAAGAAGGGGAAGTGGGCCTTGACAATAATCGGGGATCGCACCATATTTTTATTGAGGAAGCCCCAGTGAACGGGCGATGGCTGAAGAGCTGCGAGCAAGCATTACGCGTTATCTGCTTGCAGAGCAAGAGGGCTTAGCCTGGGACCAAAACCCGCTCCAAGTGAGGCTTCCTCGAGAGAGCCACGGGGTGTCCGGCTATGGCCGGGAGGTGATGTACGATCTGACACCTTGTGGCTTTTGCTTTTTGCAGACTCCCGTCGTTCGCTTCCTGGACCCAAGAATGCTCGATCATGACTTCGCGACAATTGTTCTCCACTCTGACCTTGACGCGATCTGCCGCCCTTGGTAGAGTCCGTGCGTATCGCGAGAGCAAATCCGATTAAAACTGCCTGCCAAGCTTGCGCATTGCGGTGAGCTTCAGATGAGTTTCCAGACCAAGGGAGCGTACCAGTAGATGCAACAGCCTCAAGTGGAGGGGGGCATTCGCCTCAAGGTAGCCGAGGCCGGCCAGGAGGACGTCGGCCGCGGGATCGTCCGCGTCAGCGACGCGGCCTTTGCTGTTCTGGAGCTGGAACGTGGCGAGATCGTCTCCATCATCGGGGAGCGGGAAACGGCCGCCTTGGTGGCGGCAGCTCGCTCAGC
The DNA here is from genome assembly GCA_028870115.1 of Candidatus Methylomirabilota bacterium. Classification (NCBI taxonomy): domain Bacteria; phylum Methylomirabilota (SeqCode); species Candidatus Methylomirabilota bacterium. Next base: position 15,182 of record JAGWQH010000054.1, on the reverse strand, counting down.
CGATCAAGGCCTGGATGTGATCCGGGTCGACGGGGTGATTCGCACCAATGCGCATGCCAGCATAGGGGATTACGTGCAGGTGCGAAAAGCTCCCTGGCGGGAGGCGCAGAAAGTCACGCTGGCTCCGGCCCGCAAAGGCTTGCGCGCCGTCGCCCCTGGAGAGGTGCTCCGTCAGGCGCTCCTGTACCGTCCTGTGGTTCGTGGCGACCTGATCTCGGTCGGGACAGCCTCGCGTTCAAAGGAGATCGTCCCACCCGGGATGTATCCGGAGGAGCTCTTCCGAGGCTTGCTCGGCTCTCTGGCAATCGGACTGGGCGAGGTACGCCTGGTCGTCGCCGCTACCATCCCATCCGGCATTGTGCGCATCAATCCTCAAACAGAGGTGGAGCTTCTGCCCGAGTACGTGGAAACCAAGGAGACCCGCCTTCCGGATATTACTTACGACGACATCGGCGGGTTGGGCGACGTCATCAGTGAAATTCGGGAGGTCGTCGAACTGCCGCTCAAGCATCCGGAGCTGTTCGATCGCCTCGGAATCGCACCGCCAAAGGGCGTACTTCTGCACGGTCCTCCGGGGACCGGCAAGACCCTCCTGGCCCAGGCCCTGGCCAACGAGGCCAAAGCTCACTTCGCCACCATCAATGGGCCAGAAATCATGGGGCGCTTCTATGGCGAATCGGAGGAACGGCTGCGGGCCATCTTTCAGGAGGGGCAGGAAAACCCGCCCGCTATCATCTTCATCGACGAGCTTGACTCCATCGCCCCCAAGCGCGAGGCGGTGATGGGCGAGGTGGAACGGCGGGTCGTAGCCCAGCTTCTGACACTCATGGATGGCCTCACGCCGCGCGGCAACGTCATTGTCATCGGGGCCACCAACCGCGTCGGCGCGATCGATCTGGCGCTGCGCCGCCCCGGCCGCTTCGATCGGGAGATTGAGCTGCGGGTGCCGGACCGTAATGGACGTCGCCAGATCCTCACGATTCATACGCGGGCCATGCCGCTTGCCCAGGACGTAAACCTGGATTGGGTGGCCGACCTCACGCATGGATGCGTCGGTTCAGACCTGGCCGCCCTCTGCCGTGAGGCCGCCCTGAATGCCCTGCGGCGCGTCCTCCCGGATCTCGATTTGAGGCTTGAAACGTTCCCGGCCGAGGTCCTGGAGCGCCTGATCGTCACCCATGAGGACTTCAACCAGGCCTTGCGACGGATCCGCCCTTCGGCCCTTCGGGAGCTGTTTATCGAGGTTCCTCGCGTGACCTGGAGCGATGTCGGCGGTCTGGCCGACGTGAAAAGGGCTCTCCGCGAGACTGTGGAGCTGCCGCTCACCCATCCTCAGGCCTTCGAGCGTCTTGGCATCAAGCCACCCAAAGGAGTCCTGTTGTATGGTCCGCCTGGGACCGGCAAAACGCTTTTGGCCAAGGCCGTCGCCAACGAGGCGCGGGCCAACTTTATGCTGGCCAAAGGAAGCGACCTGCTCTCCAAGTGGTACGGCGAGTCGGAGCAGCGGATTCGAGAGTTCTTCGCCAAGGCCCGCCAAGTTGCCCCCGCCATTGTGTTCTTCGACGAGGTGGATGCCCTTGTGCCGAGACGCGGGACCGCGGCAGGCGAACCCCACGTGACCGAGCGGATCGTCAACCAACTCCTCTCCGAACTGGATGGCTTGGAAGAGCTGCGCGGGGTGGTCATTCTGGGGGCTACCAACCGACCCGACCTCATTGATCCGGCGCTGTTGCGGCCTGGGCGATTCGATGCGCTGGTCTACGTTCCGGTCCCGGACGCCGCTGCCCGCCACGAGATCCTCGCTGTTCACACCCGCCATATGGCCCTCGCCGACGACGTGGACCTGAAGGACCTTGTCCGCAGGACCGACAGGTTTACCGGGGCCGACCTTGCCCTGATCTGCATGCGCGCCGCCCAGCTTGCTCTACGAAAAGATCTGGAGGCCAAGGCGGTCACGCACGCCGACTTCCTGGCCGCCCTTACCGAGACTCTTCCGTCTGTCACTGAGGCGATGGAGCGGGAATACGCTGAGGTCGGCAAACGTCTCCGCCAAGGTGGACCACAGCCCGACTCCACCCCCGGCGGCCACTACCTGTAGCCCGTGCCTCGTGTGGGACGCCACGCAGTTCGGCAGACTGGCTCGTTGGGCCCAGAGGAAGCCACTCAAAACTCCTAACGGGCCGCCACCTCGGCAGATTCGACTGCAAGATGCTGCAGTATAACGTGGCGGAAGAAAAATGGATCTGGCTGGCTGGCAGTGCGATTGTTTGCCTTTTTGCCCGAGAACTCAACAGGGGCACTATTCCTAAGTTTAAAAGCCTTGCAAGACCTCCCCAAGCTGTGATACAGACAAGACCGTCGCCGGGTTCACGTCAAACCGAGAATTGTACCACTGCCGACATGTCGTAACCTCCGGTGATAAGGACCTTCGACATAGTGTTGAGCCATGAAGATCGTTGTGGCGTCGAACTTCATATTGATCACAACCAAGTTAATGGTTTCGCTATTCGATACGATGCGTATATCGACGGAGCGTGGCACAACATCGCGATTTTTGGTGCTCACCAAGGCGTCGCACATTGGCATCTGGTAGACCCGATTAAAGGAAAGGGAGAAAAGCAAAGGATCCATCTTGATCTGAAAGACGCCGTGACATATGCTATTGGCGCGATTAAGACGCGCTGGGAAGAATGGCGCGAGCGGTATATCGGGAGGCTGAGAACCGATGACCAGTAAGATTTTTTGTGATAATGCAGTTTATGCGGAGGGTTTTCTCCAGTACCTACTGGAGCATCCGGAAGATGCGGAGCGGATCCCAGATGACGCGGTCATCATGTTCAGCCTCGAAGGGTTCGATCGCGGTTCATCTTTGAGGGCCAGACTCGTGGTCAAGGCGCCTGAACCTTACGGAGGGAGGACGGTAATTGCGGTTGGCGTCCGCGAAACAGGCGACCGTCAGCAACCATATGAATTCCTATTGCCTTGGACCGGGTCGAATGTGTGGCTAAGGCTCGATCAGGCGCCCTGGATTCAGGAGTATTTGACGGCCGCCCGTGTCGCTCAAACAAAGAATACACCGAGGAACACAACAGAATATCATCTCGACCGTCCAATCTATCAACGCTTACGCATTGACGAAAAGCTCACTTCAGCCTCGGAAACGTGATATGAAGGTCACCATGCTTTTGGCTGATGCCGCACAGGCCATAGACAATAAGCTTTATATCCTCGGGGGTGGATGGTCGATCATAGGTCCCGACCCTGCTCCATCGGCCATCGCGCTGAAGATTGAAGTTCCCTGGACCGACACAAACCGCAAGCATCGTCTCGAATTAAAGTTACTGGATGCCGATGGCCAACCGGTGAGAGTTCCGACACAGGCCGGCGAGCACCCCGTAGAATTTCGCGGAGAGTTCGAGGTGGGTCGACCTCCAGGTCTCCCGGAAGGGAGTCCCCTCGATATGGCGCTGGCGATCAATATGGGTCCCCTTCCGCTCCAGCCCGGTCGTCGCTACGAGTGGAAGTGCTTCATCAATGAGAATACCAAGGAAGATTGGAGGGTGGGGTTCTACACTCGATCCGCCAACAAGTAGCGCGCACACTTGAGCCTTGACCGTTTAAGTACATCTTTAAAATAACCACTTGCCATGTCTTACATCTAAGCCATCCGCAGCGTAATGAAGCTCACCCTCCAGCAGATCGAGGCCCACCTGTGGGGTGCGGCGAATATCCTGCGCGGCAAGACCGCGGGGCAGGACTACAAGAACTACATCTTGTCCCTGATGTTCTACAAGCGCCTCTGCGACCAGTGGGAGTGTGAGGCCGACGACGCCATCACCGAGTTGGAGCGGCAGCAGGGGCGCGCCTTCAGCGAGAAAGAGAAGGCGGTCTTCCGCAAGCGCGGCGAGCACCGTTTCAAGATCCCGGACGCCTCGCGCTGGGGCGACGTGAAGGCTGCGTCGACGAACATCGGCGAGGTCCTAACGAAGGCGATGCGCGCCGTGGCCGACGCGAACGACGAACTCCGTGGCGTCTTCACCGTGGACTGGAACCAGCCTGCGCCCGACGGATCGGGCAAACCGCTCATCCCGAACGAGGTCGTCCACGCGCTCATCCAGCACTTCGACGAACACGACCTGTCGACCAAGAGCGTTCCGTCGGACGTCCTGGGCCGGGCCTACGAGTACCTCATTAAGAAGTTCGCAGATGACGCGGGCGCCAAGGCGGGCGAGTTCTTCACGCCGCCGGAAGTCGTAGACACACTCGTGCGGATTCTCGAACCGCGCCCTGGCGACACAGGCTACGATCCCACTTCCGGTTCGCTCGGCATGCTAGTGCACACGGCCGACTACCTCCGCGAGCAGGGCCACCACGCCACGAGCGCCCGCTACTTCGCCCAGGAGATGAATTGGGGCAACGCCGCCATCGGCAAGATCAACTCCGTGCTGCACGGCCTCGAAGCCAACATTAAGGCAGGCGCCAGCACGATCATCGACCCGCAGTTCCTCGAAGACGGCCGGGTGAGGAAGTTCTCGCTGGTCCTCGCTAATTTCCCGTTCTCCGATGAGTTCTGGTGGCTGAAGCCGGAGCAACAGACCGACGACAAGAAAAAGAAGGACAAGCTCAAGAAGGAGATCTTCGGCAAGGAGGGCTTCAAGGACCCATTCGGCCGCTTCGGCCGCGGCACTGGTTTCAAGGCGCCTCCGGCCGGCTACGGCGACTACGCGTTCATCCTCCACATCGTGGCCTCGCTGACCGATGACGGCCGCGCCGGCATCGTCTGCCCGCAGGGCGTGCTCTTCCGCGGTCAGCCAGAGGTTGAGGAGGAGACGGGCGAGTTTGACGACGACGGCAACCCGAAGGTGAAGCGCCGTAAAGCCGACGACGAGCACCTCATCCGCAAGGCGCTCCTCGAGTCGCGGCTGATCGACGCCGTGATTTCCCTCCCGCTCAACGTCTTCTATGGCGCCGGCGTTCCCGCGTGCCTGCTCATCCTCCGCAAGCAGCGTCCGGCCGCGCGCCGCGACCACGTGTTGCTCCTCTACGCCGCGCGGCACTACCGGGAGCTCTCGGCACAGAACGAACTCCGTCCACAGGACGTGATGCGGATACTCGTCCACTATCACGCCTACGGGGACGCCGCGAAAGTGCCGGGCCTCGTAGCCACGCACGGCGGGCGCATCTACAAGCAGATCGACCTGCGCGAGGAGGACGAGGTCGGGCGGCTCGAGGCGGAGTACCAGCTCCATGCCGACAAGCTGGCGGCGCTGGACGCCGAGCTTGCCGGCGCATGCATGCGGCGAAGTACGGCCAGGACGAAGGGCGAGAAGGCAAAGGCCGCGACTGCCGTCGCCAAAGTGGAGAAGCAGCGCGAGAAGATTGCCGCAAAGGTGGCCGAACGCGACGAGCGCATCGCCGAGGCGCGGCGCCGCGCTGAGGATGACCGCAAGGACGTGGCCGCGGTGGGCGATGAGATCCTCGCCCTCTACGCCGATCCTGACGAGCTGCTCAAGCACGCACGCGTCGTCGGTCTCGACGAGATCGAGGAGAACGAGTTCAACCTTAACATCCCACGCTACGTGGACACGTTCGAGCCAGAGCCGCGAGTGGAGGTGAAGGACGCGCTGAGAGCGCTTGGCGAGGCAGAGGCGGTGGCTAAGGATGCGGAGACGGCGCTAAGAAGCCTCCTCCAGGACGCTGGATATGCCGCAGGATAGGAACCTCTCTGGCTGCCAGGTCTTCGAGGCTGCTAACCTGCCCCTCAACTGGGACTGCGCGCCCTTGGGAAGCCGTATCGAATTAGCCTACGGCAGAGGCCTGCGCGAAGAGGACCGGAAGTCCGGTGGTGTGGATGTTTATGGTTCGAACGGTCGCGTCGGAAGCCATAACGTCGCGCTGGTTAATGGGCCCGGGATTCTCATCGGACGCAAGGGTACTATTGGTGCAGTCCACTTCACATCTCGCCCGTTCTGGCCAATCGACACGGTGTACTATGTAGTGCCGCGAGCTAGCGATGATCTGCGCTTTCTCCATCATCTCCTCGATTACCTCCCGCTTGGCTTTCTGAACGCCGCTACCGGAGTCCCCGGACTGTCACGGCGAGACGCCTATGCACTTCGCGGCGCGTTCCCATCGCCCGACGAGCAAGCCGCCATCGCCCGCATTCTCGACGCCGTGGACACGGCGCTGGAGCGGACGCGCGCGGCGGTCGATCGGGCGCAGGGGCTGCGTGCGAGCATCCTTGCAGACCTTCTAAGTCATGGAGTTGGCGAAGGCGGTAAGGTGCGGCACGACGACCGTCGACCAAGCGACTTCGTGATCACGCCGCTCGGGAGACTTCCATCTGCCTGGGGGCTCAGCACCGTAGAACGCTCGTTCGACTTACAAAACGGCTTTACTCTCAACGCGGAGCGGCGCGCTCGTTTCAGAAAGCGTCGCTACCTGCGGGTTGCCAACGTTCAACGAGACGCCCTCGATTTAACCGACGTGCAGGAACTTGAGGCCGGAGATACAGAGTTTGCGCCGCGCGTCCTCGCCATGGACGATCTACTCGTCGTTGAAGGGCACGCTGACCGGATGCAAATCGGACGGTGCGCTAGGGTGACCGAAGAGGCGGCCGGGACGACGTTCCAGAATCACCTGTTTCGCCTACGGACGAAGGGTGCAGTATTGCCAGCATTCGCGTGCCTGTGGCTGAATTCCGCCTACGCGCAGCGCTTCTGGAATGCGCGGTGCGCAACGAGTTCCGGTCTCAACACGATAAACCAGCGCACGCTCAAGCGGCTTATCGTCCCGATTCCCTCGACACCTGAGCAACAATCCATAGCAAGCATCGTTGAGCAGCAGCGACAGTATCTGGAGGCTCTGATCGCGAAGCAAGTGAAGCTCGAAGAGCTAAAGAAATCCCTGACGCACGACCTCCTCACTGGCCGAGTCCGCGTAAGTCGTGAAGCGAAGGCAGCCGCGTCATGAGCGAGTACAACTACGTCGAGCAGCCCATCCTCACCTGGCTCTGCGGGGAGCCCAAGGCCACGTACCGGGCGGGCGGCCTCGGCTGGACGTACCGGGATGAGGAGGCCATGGTACTGTACGAGCGGCCACTGGAAGACCCACTGGTGGAGAAGCTGCTGGTCGCAGCAATCCTGCGCATCAACTCGGAGGTCAAGACCGAGACGCAGGCGAAACTGGCGGTGGCGGCGCTGCGAAAGACGATGGCCCATCCGGACCGGCTCACGGCCAATCGCCAGACCCTCGATCTGCTGCGGGACGGCGCCAGGGTCATACTCACTCCGGGCGAAGACGCGAAGACCGTCCACTTCATTGAATTCGATCCCGGGAGGCAATACCAGAACGATTTCACCGCGACCAACCAATATCGGGTGCAGGGCATCAAGCAGTGCCGCGAGGACACGGTGCTGCTGGTGAACGGTATCCCGCTTGTGATCGCCGAGTATAAGAGCTACGTCGCGAGCGGTAAGGACTGGCGCGAAGCCGTTCAACAGCTCCATCGCTACCAGCGACAGGCGCCGCTGATGCTGACGCCGAACGTCTTTTGTGTGGCGGCCGACGAGGACGAGTTCCGCTACGGCACCGTACTCTTTCAGGACGCGAGCAAGGACGACATCGAGCGGCACCTCGACCTCTGGGGACGTTGGCTCAGCCTGTATCCCGACCATCGCGGCTGGTGGAACGACCCGGAAGCCGCCGACCCGGACGATCCGCTGGAGGCACCGGTCAAGGGCCTGCTTCGGCTCAAACCGGCGCACCTTCTCGACTTTCTCCAGTACTTCGTTGTCTTCGAGACCAAGAAGGGGAAGACGACCAAGAAGATTGCGCGCTACCAGCAGTTCGAGGCCGTGAACGAACTGGTCGACCGCACGGTGTCGCTCGTGGGCCGCCCGGCAACAGCTCAGGATCGCACCGGTCTCATTTGGCACACCCAGGGGTCCGGGAAGTCGCTCACCATGATCTTCGCCGGCCAGAAGCTACGGCGGCACCCGGCGCTCAACAACCCCACGGTCCTGATCGTGGTCGACCGCCGCGATCTGAAGACGCAGCTTTCCGATGACTTCGATGCCTGCGACTATCCCAATGTGGAGAAGGCGCTCGGGGTCGAGGACCTCAAGAGGAGGCTCCGCGCCGAGTGGCAGGGCACGCTGGTGACGACCGTACAGTCGTTCCAGAACATGGGCGACCTCGCCCCGCTCACCCGCGACAACATCATCAGCATGGTGGACGAATGCCATCGCTCGCAAAAGGGCGACGGTACCGAGAGCTACGCGATGACCATGCGCGTCAAGCTCGCAAACGGGTTCCGCTACGGGTTCACCGGCACGCCGATCGACCGGACGATGCAGAACACGCACCGCGACTTTGGGCCGCTGAGGGACGGCGTGCAGGAGCGCTACCTCAGCTATTATGGCATCCGGCGCGCGATCCAGGACGGGGCCACGCTGGAGGTGCACTACATTCGCGACAAGGTGCCGTTCAAGGTTGAGGAACAGCCCCTGAGCGTCGGCTTCGAGCAGATGTGCGCCGAGATGGAGCTGGAGGACGAGGAGGCGAAGGACTTCATCCAGCGCCAGCGCTCGCGGTGGAAGGAGCTGGCCCGCCATCCGGAACGCGTGGACATCGTGCTCGACAGGTTGCTCACACACTTCCTGGAACATCCCGACCCGAACGGCTTCAAGGCCCAGCTCGTCGCCGTCGACCGCAAGGCGTGTGCGGTCTATAAGGACGCGCTCGATGCCAAGCTGCAGGCGCGCGGCCTGCCGCCCGAATGGTCGGACGTGATCATCTCCGCGGCCCAGAACAGCGAGCCTGACGTCGAACGTTTCGAGTATCCGAAGGCGAAGCAGGACGAACTGATCGACTACTTCAAACTCACGCCGGCGGAGTGGGAGGTGTGGAACTGCGAGCGGCACAGGGAGGATCGTCGCCGGTGGCGGCCGCCCCTCAAGATCCTCATCGTCTGCGACCGATTGCTGACCGGGTTCGACGCCCCGGTCGAGCAGGTGATGTACCTCGACAAGCCGCTGCGCGACCACAATCTGCTCCAGGCGATCGCTCGGACCAATCGCCCGCTGCCGTCGATGAAGAAGCGCACGGGCATCGTCGTGGACTACTTCGGCGTCTTCACCAACCTGGAGAAAGCCCTCAACTTCGACGAGAATATCCGCGAGGAATCGCTGATCGACTGGGACGCGCTGCGGGCGACGGTGCCGGGCGAGGTGGCCCGGTGTATGGAAACCTTTGCGGGCATCATGCGGGCGCATACGCGCGAGTGCCTACTGGCGGCGCTGAGACGGCTGCGCGATCCGGAAACGGCTAAGAACTTCGAGCACAACTTTCGGAGCCTCGAGCGGCTCTGGGAGGCCATCTCGCCGGACCCATACCTCTATCCGCACCGTCACGACTACAACTGGCTCTGCGGCATCTACATCGCCCACCGCCGTCGCCAACGCGGAAGCAAGGATACCTACGGCGAGCTCTCGGCGAAGACCCGGCAGCTCATCCAGGAGAACACGACCTTCCTCGACATCGCGGAGTCGCTGCCGGTCTTCAAGATCGACAAGGACTACGTGAGCAAGCTCGACGAACTGCCCACGCCGGCCGACAAGGCAGCCGCCCTCGAGGCCATTCTCACCGGTGAGCTATCCGAGGACGACCCGAGCTTCATCTACCGGCAACTCGGCGAGCGGTTGCAGCGTGTTAAGGAGCGTAAGGACGCGGGTGACGATGTGACGGCGCGGCGCTTGCGGGAGCTACAGCAGATCGCAGCGGAGATCGCCGCAACGAAGCAGGAGCCCGAGCGCCTCAACCTGACGCAGCCGGGGGAATACGGGCTGTTCACGATCTTGCGCGCCCACGCCCCGGCTACCGATGAGGCCTATGTCGCGGATTGTGCTCGGCGCATAGTCGCGCACTTGCGCAACAACCAGCTTCTGGCACCGGGCTGGAGCAACTCGATCGGAGGCCGGAGCCGCGTGGAGCGCTCACTGCTCGCAGAGTCCTGGAACCCGCCCTATGCGCAGCTTGGCTTCGACCCGGATGCCGAAGATCCGCCCTTCCTGAAGCCGGCGGTGAGCGAACTTGCCAAGTCGGATGGAGTGGGCTGACGCCATGAAGGCAGCAATGCAACACCGGATCCAGCTCGGTGGCCGCCGCGTCGACTACCGGGTGATGCGTTCGAGGGCCGCACGGAAGCTGCGCGTCCGCGTGGGGCCGAACGGCGTAGAGGTCGTACAGCCGGCCGCGCGCAATGGTGAGGATGTGTCGGTCTTCCTGGACAGCAACGAGGCATGGATCCTCGATCAGCTTCAGCGCGTAGATCGACTTCGCAACGTGCGGCGGCCCGTGCAGCGCCGAGTTGGCGAGATTCTCTTTCGTGGGGAACCGACGCAGGTGCGCGTCGAGACGACGGAGACTCGAGGGCGAGGAAACGTTGTCGATTTCATTGATGGTGAAATCGTCGTGCGGCGGGGAGCCAAGTCGCAAACACCGGCTGCGCGCGGCCTCGAGAACTGGCTACGCAAGCAAGCACGCGCCGAGATCGAGAAGCATCTCGCAATCACGACCACCCGCATCCGACAGAACCCGCGGCGACTCTACGTAATGGGGCAGCGTACCAAGTGGGGAAACTGCTCTCCAGAAAGAAATCTGTCGTTTAACTGGCGGTTGATTCTTGCGCCTGAGTTCGTCCTCCGCTACCTCGTTACGCATGAAGCGGTACACCTGGTCGTGCCGGACCACTCCTCGAAATTCTGGCTCACGGTACAGAGCCTGTGCCCCGAGACAGAGAAGGCCAAGCAATGGCTGCGCAGACACCAAGCGCGGCTTCAGGTTGACCTAGCCGGCATTCTGGAAGGAACATCCAATACTGATCCGGCCGTTAGATTCCAAAATGCAACTCGCCTAGAAGCAACTTTGACAACCAAGTCCGGGCTCAGGTAATTGGCAGGCTCATCCGAGGGCGATTTCATAGTATAATGTTATTGCTTGAGAAGCTGACATGTGGGGCTGGTGAGAGCGGCGGCTTTCCCGGCCCCTTTCTATTGCTCCCAAGACGTATGGGCGATTAAGGAGGGAGGAGCTATGGCGGTGAATTTCATTTCAGTGACCATCGACAAGCCTGACTCGGTCAACCTGATCCTGGGACAAGCCCACTTTATCAAGACGGTCGAGGACCTGCACGAGGCCCTGGTGACGGCCGTGCCCGGTATTGCCTTTGGGCTCGCATTCTGTGAGTCCTCAGGGCCGTGCCTGGTACGCTGGAGCGGAACCGACCAGGAGCTGGTGGAGCTGGCGCGTAACACTGCCTACGCCATCGGGGCCGGCCATAGCTTTCTGATCTTCCTGCGAAACTGCTTTCCGATTAACGTCCTGCCGGTAATCCGTCAGGTGCCGGAGGTGTGTGGCATCTATTGCGCGACGGCTAATCCGGTAGAGGTCATTCTGGCTGAAGCGGCCAACGGACGGGGCATCCTCGGGGTCGTGGATGGACTTGCGCCGAAGGGGATTGAACAGGAAACCGACATTACCGCGCGAAAGGCGCTGCTCCGCCAGTTCGGCTATAAACTATGAGTGCATACGTTGAGGTGATCGGCGTACGCCCCGCGTTGGGCCCGCCTCCCGTGGTAGGCTCAAGGAATGGTACCTGAGATGCAGGCGCGGCGTAGCTGTTGCTCCCCGTTTTCTCTAGGAGCGTGTTGGTTTTCATGATGTCACCTTCTTTAGGTATGGTCTTCGCGATGGGCTGCGGCCGTGAGCGTTCGGCCGACGCTTTCTTTTGCGTGCTCCTCTAAAGCCTCGGTCGGATATGTGATCACGGTGCCCCGAACTTTGGCAAAGGGCGTGAGCGTATGAACGTGACGGCGAGCTGCACTCATGATGTCCTCGGTACGAATTCCACGAACCAGCAACACATCTGCGATGAGCGAGCGGTGACAGCGCCACGGTACCGCTTCAGCGCACATCAAAACGATTCGGTCTTGGTTCGCCAGACGGATCAATTCTTCGAGGCTCTGTGCAAACTCGGGCGTTTGCATGTAATCAGCATAACCTCGAAAGGAGACATTTCGCCAGCCTAAGTTGACCGAATTGAGCTTCGCATGACGCAGGCCGCCAAGTCCTGGCATATGAACATATTCCAAGCCGGCTTTCTTTAACGATCGGGATAAGGAAGCCTTGTCGAACTGCGGATTGTGCCGGGAACGCGGCACCGTGCGCACATCTACTATGCAAGTTGCCCCGTGTGCCTGAAGCAGCCGGATGAATTCCTCGATCGTGTGCGTGGAATGGCCAATCGTCATTACCAGCAGTGGAGGCTCTTTTTTTGGCATGCTTTTTCCACGCAATTGGCAGTTTTTATTCTTAGCAGGCTCATTGTTTGCTTTTGAGTTTCTTGAGCGCCGGTCCCTTGTGCATGACCAGATCCGCCGTACGGGCGCCGGCGATCCACGACGTTGTGTCCGGATGGCAGCGCAACGCTCAGATCGTGAGATCCAGTCGGAAAGGTGCTAGAGGGTCCAGTAAAAACGAGTCTAGTCTCATGAATCCGATTTCGGGTTTGAAGTCCTAGCCGGCAACCGTCCTTTGAGGTCCTTAGGCGTGAGCGGACCAGGCTCAGCGATCAATTGGCGGGCGGCCTCCACCTGCTCCCACACATTCCACAGCAATACACCTCGTACGCGGCCGTTCTTCAAATAGTAGATGACGCCTTCCTCATTGGGTCGCGTCCAGTCGGCAAACGTCTCCAAGCGCGAGTCCACTTCACCCACGGCTTCGTATCCCAAATCGAACAAATCGGAGTAGAAGAACGGCAGGCGATAATAGGGCTCAGACCCGCCCGCCATGTTCCGACCAGCCAACCGTCCCATGGAATTGGCGTTGTCCTCGTGTTCGACTCGGATGCGTTTTCCTAACGCAGGGTTGTAGAATGCGGCAGCGTCCCCTGCTGCATAGATGTCGGGATGGCTGGTGCGCAGGAACTCGTCCACGATGATCCCGTTTTCCACCTTTAGTCCCACGGATTGAGCAAGTTCGACGTTCGGTTCGATACCGATTCCCGCCACCACGCCGTCCACCTCGATTTCCCGGTTAGTACTCGTTTTTAAAACACGCTGGTTACCGCGTGTTTCCAAATCAATAATCTCTTCGCCGGCCAATACCTCCACACCCTTTTGCTTGTAGAAGTGAGATACAAACTGAGCCAGAGGACGCGGGAAGACGCGATCTCCAATATCTTTGTCGGGGAAGATCATCACCACTTCCTTCCCGTTCAAAGTCAGCGCGGCAGCGATCTCCGAACCGATAAATCCGCCACCGATTACGGCAAACCGTCGCCCCCTTTCGGTAAGGGCGCGAAGACGCCGGTAGTCCGATAAGGTACGGAAGTAAATAATCTGGTTCTCGTCGAACGGGAGGCATCGTGGCCTGCCGCCCGTAGCCAACAAAAGTGTTTGGTAGGTAAAAACGTCTCTTTTGTCGTCTACAACACGTTTCTGCTTGGGAACAATCTCTTTGACGGTACGGCCAAGGTGAATCTTAACCCCTTTGTTCTCCAGCTTACGCCAGATGCTGTCCAAGGACTTTCCCTTCCAAAGAGCCTTCGAGAGAGGAGGACGATCGTACGGAGCGTCAAGTTCCACGCTGATCAGCCCGATCCCGCCGATTGAATCGACTTCGCGGATGCCATCCACCGCGGCTGCTGCGGTCATTCCACCACCGATGATCAGATACTGATAGTTCGCCATTGTTTGTTGTCTCCTATATTTTGTTTATTCTTTCCGGAGTTGGAGTCAGGACTCGCACAGCGCCGCCGTGTGATCGGTTGCCGTCACTGATCGCGAAACCTTGTCCGCGTGGTCCAGACCTTTCACCCGTAAGGTGGCCTCCGACAGTCCAATCCGCTTAATTTCGCCCCCCAGATTCCGTCGGAGCGGGTCACCGGCCTCGAACAGCGCGAAGTTGATGCTTGACGAGCCGCCATCGATCGTTAGAATGCGTGGGTTAGCCGGCTTCATGGATGACTCTTGCGTCATTCTGCAATCCCAACAAAGTCAGTTTCGCGCACGTGGACCTGTAATCCGTGTGAAGAATGCTTCGAATCCCTAAACCTTCCGCGATCTGGACGAACATCGGGGTATTCTCGATATAGACGACCTGCCGGGCCGGCGCCTGGGCGATGTCCAGCGCAAGCCGAAAAATATCCGCGTCGGGCTTGCGGAGGTGGACGAAGCAGGAGGAAATGAAAGAATCCACAAGCCTGTCCAGCTTGAACTTTCGAATTCGATATGCATTCAGCTCGCGCCCTTCGTTGCTGACTACGGCGATCTTCAGCCCGTACCGAACCTTGAGCTGAGCGACCAGCTCGATCATCTCGGGGTAAGGTGTCGATTGCGCGAACATGAAGCGCCGGAACTGAGCCCTGGTGAACGATCGCTTTTGGTAGAAGACCACCCGACCTAAATATTCTTCCAGCGTGAGCTTTCCCTCCTCGTAGGTGTCGAAGGTGAGGTGATGCCGATCCTCCATCTCGGCCAACTCGAGCTTGAAGTTCATCGCCGCCCGTTTGCGGGCATGATGATCCCACCCGTTGGTGAGCAACACGCCGCCGATATCCAAAAACAACGTCGTAATCTCTGCTGAGCGTTTCATCATGCTCCTTAAGCTACCGTTGTTCTGTCGGTTACGTTCCCAATTCCTGCAGCGTCCTCAGAAAGGTTATGATATCTTCCCGGCTTAACATGCCGATGACACGGTGATCCCGGGTGACAGGCATCTGGTTGACTCCATCGCGGTCCATCTCCTGGAGGGCGACCCACAGCTCGGCATCGGGATCGATGCATTTTGACTGTTCCAAAGGAAGCATGACCTGAGCGGCACTCGTCGTCGCCCATTCGGAACGCGGCACTTCCTTGACCCGATGCAGGGTCATCAAACCAATGGTGTTGTCGTCGCGGTTGACGAGAAAACAGCGTTGCCCGCTACTGAGGATATGTTCGTCCACCAGCTGCTGCAGCGTCAGATCTGCGGGAACGGCGGCGCAATGCGTGCTCATGGCCTGCGAGACTCTATGGCCTTCCAGAAGACCTTGAAACATTACTCGTTGCACCTGGGCGGAAGCCGCGTTGTCGAGGAACCAGCCGATGAACGCGATCCACAGCCCTCCCCCAAAGTTG
>JAGWQH010000053.1 GCA_028870115.1 Candidatus Methylomirabilota bacterium | reverse complement strand
GCTGCTGGCACGTAGTTAGCCGGGGCTTCTTATACCGGTACCGTCAAGCCCTTGCGGGCGTTTCGTCCCGGTCGAAAGGGGTTTACACTCCGAAAAGCTTCATCCCCCACGCGGCGTCGCTGCGTCAGGCTTTCGCCCATTGCGCAATATTCCCCACTGCTGCCTCCCGTAGGAGTCTGGACCGTGTCTCAGTTCCAGTGTGGCCGGTCGCCCTCTCAGGCCGGCTACCGATCGTCGCCTTGGTAGGCCGTTACCCCACCAACTAGCTAATCGGACGCAGGCTCCTCCATCGGTGGAAGCTGCTTACGCTCGCCCCCTTTGGTTCTCATGGGATCCCCACAAGAACATTACCCGGTATTAGCCCACCTTTCAGCAGGTTATCCCGATCCGAAGGACAGATTACCTACGCGTTACTCACCCGTTCGCCGCTTTACTCATCCCGTTGCCGGGACTTTCTCGCTCGACTTGCATGTGTTAGGCACGCCGCCAGCGTTCGTTCTGAGCCAGGATCAAACTCTCCAAATTGAAACGTACGAGGTATTCGCCTCGAAGCGGGCTCCCGTTTCCGGATCACCCGCTCTGGCCGACTTCATTCGCCCTCAAGTCAGTAGCAACGATATTCTATTGTCAAAGAGCAGCAATGAAAACCCGGCAGTTTTGACGGGTGTCACATCTCTATTCAATATAGAGCATCGTGCATAAAGCGTCAATGGCAAATATTGAATAGCAGAGTCCGTACACTACAGCAATGGTGTTATGGCTGTCAAGTGTTTTTTTGGGGTAGGACGCTCTTTTTTACTCTTCGATAAAAACGCTTTCCTACCTTCAGCACATGCTCCCGGTCCATCGGCACCTTGGCATGTTCATCTCGTACGACTTCTCCATCGAGACTGACGCCACCCTGGCGGAGGAGCCTTCTAGCTTCCGAGAGGCTCATCGTCCCCCCTGATTCCTTAATTAACCAGACGAGATCCACGGCCACTATCTCATCTACAATCGTGAACGTACTGATCTCATCCGGCAGTTTCTTTTCCCGGAAGATCCGATCGAACTCAATAGCCGCCTCTTCGGCGGCCTGCGCTCCACGGTAAAGCGCGACCAGCTTCCTAGCCAATTCTACTTTCGCGGTCCTGGGATGAAGCGTGCCGAGCTTTAGCCCCTTTTCCATCGCTTCTACAGCCTCCGGCGACATCCCGGCCACCAGTTCGGCATATTTCACAATGAGTTCGTCCGGAATCGACATAGCCTTCCCAAACACCTCCCTCGCAGGCTCATCAATCCCGATATAGTTGCCGAGGCTTTTGCTCATCTTTTGAACCCCATCGGTTCCTTCAAGCAGAGGCGTGATAAGCGCAACTTGTGGCTCCTGCCCATGAGCCCGCTGCAGATCCCGTCCCACAAGGAGGTTAAACTTCTGATCGGTGCCGCCTAATTCGACATCGGCCCGGAGCACTACCGAATCATACCCTTGAGCCAGCGGGTAGAGGAACTCATGGACACCAATGGGGCGTCCCTCCCGATATCGCTTTTGAAAATCGTCTCGCTCTAGAAGCCGAGCCACCGTGTACTGTGCCGCCAGACGGATCACGTTGGCAAAGTTCATTTGACTCAGCCACTCACTGTTGAAACGGATCTCGGTCCGACTTTGATCAAGGATTCGGAATATTTGTCTCTTATATGTTTCCGCGTTAGTCTGAACCTCCCCGACGCTCAGTGGCTTACGAGTCTCTGATCTACCCGTCGGGTCGCCGATCATTCCGGTGAAATCACCGATGAGAAATATCACCTGATGGCCAAGATCCTGGAACTGGCGTAGTTTCCTCAGGACGACTGTGTGGCCTAGGTGCAGATCCGGCGCTGAGGGATCGGCGCCAAGCTTAATGCGGAGCGGGACGCCAGTCCGCAGTGAGCGCTCGAGTTTCTCAAGCAGCTCTGCTTCGGAAACAATCTCCACGGCACCACGCCGGAGGGCACAAAGTTGCTCATGGGCTTGTGCTTTTGCATCATTCATCTGTGATTTCTCCGCGAAGTTGGTGATTGCCTTTCTAGCATAATAGCGGTCTCACCGCAACTCCAAACCCGTCTTCCTCATATCCTTTTGACCTCAGCGCAGAGGCGAGCGCGGCGATGCTTGTGAGGGCGTAAGCCCTCTGTTATAGTGGTACCTGTCGTCGTTCGTATATTGAGCGTTGCAGTAATCGCCCCACAATATCAAATACTTAAAGACGTGGCATATGCGACAACCCTCTCGACCTACCGTAGCTATAATCTGGTCCCTCCTGCTACTGATGGCTATCTCATCAGGAGTCCTCGGAGGCCTGTTTGTTACGTTCCTCCGGGACCTGCCGACACTTGAGGCACTTGAGGAATATCAGCCCAGCCTAGTGACCACACTCTATTCGGATCACGATGAACCTTTTGCCGCCCTCTTCGAACAGAAACGTTTCTGGGTTTCGCTGGACAAAATCCCTCGCCATCTGATCAATGGGCTTATCGCAGTCGAGGACGCCCAGTTCTACGAGCATCGCGGAATCAATTTTCGAGGCATCGCCCGAGCACTGCTGGTCAATCTCTGGGCCCTGCGCCCCGTTGAGGGCGGAAGTTCCATCACGCAACAGTTGGCGAAGCTACTGCTCCTGACCCCTGAGAAACATCTTTCCAGAAAAATCAAGGAGGCCGTCCTCGCGATCGAAATCGAGAAACGATACTCTAAAGAGAAGATCCTTGAACTCTATCTCAATCAGGTCTACTTCGGACACGGCGCTTATGGGGTGGAGTCTGCTGCCCGCACCTACTTCAAGAAGTCGGTGGATCAGCTTAACCTCGCCGAGGCTGCAACCCTCGCCGGACTGCCGCGGGCTCCCAACTACTACTCTCCCATCACCGACAAGGAACGGGCGATACGCCGCCGGGACCATGTGTTGACCCGAATGGCTCAGCAAGGGTTCATCACCAATCAGCAGGCCGCTTCCGCTTTCGCCGTCACCTTCGACGAATTCCCGTTCGAGAAAACTCGAAACCTCGGCCCTTACTTCGTCGAGTATATCCGCCAGCAACTGGAAGAGACATATGGCACATACGCCGTATACCATGGCGGCTTGAAGGTCTACACGACGCTGAACATCGGCGCGCAGCGGAGCGCGGAGGCGGCTCTGATCGAAGGACTCCGTGAGATCGACAAGGCCAGAGGCTTTCGCGCTCCTCATACACGATCCTCAACCGCCACAGTGTCCCGCAAAGGCTCTCCCTCGTACCTTATCCCGAAGGCAGGTGAGATCCTCAGTGCAACAGTCACAAAGATTCTGCCAAAGGCGATTACGGTTCAGGTCGGTGGGTATCAGAGCGACATTGTCCTTGACAAGATACCCTGGTTGGATCCGTCGCAACCGCGCCAGCAGCTTCAGATCGGTATGGAGGTGAAGGTTCAGGTCTTGAGCGTCAATAAACAAAAAAAGACTCTCGATCTGAACCTCGAACAAGATCCCGAGATTGAGGGCGCCTTTCTCGCCATCGATCCGAGGAATGGCGGTATCAAGGCGATGATAGGTGGGTACGACTTCGAGCGATCCAAATTCAATCGCGCCCTCCAGGCTAGGCGACAGCCCGGCTCCGCCTTCAAACCCTTTGTCTACGCCGCTGCTTTCGATCGCGGCCTCACCCCTTCTACAATCATCAATGATGCGCCTGTACGCTACCCGCTTCTCGTGGACGGCAAACGAACCGAGTGGAGCCCGGAGAACTATGACCGGAAGTTCCGCGGCCAGACCACATTACGATACGGACTCGAGCACTCCATCAACGTCGTCGCGGTGAAGCTCATCGAGCGGATCGGAGTCGATCCGGTCATCGAGTTGGCCCATAACCTCGGAATCGCGAGTACGCTACGGAGGGAATATGCCTTGGCCCTCGGTGTCTCGGAGGTTACATTATCGGAGATGGTCTCAGCCTTCGGTGTGTTTGCGCATTCAGGAATCCGATTTCCACCTTATGGCATCAGGAAGGTGGTAGACAACAAAGGGGCGCTTCTGGAAGAGCACGTTCCGGCAGGCCAGCAGACGATGAGGGAGGAGACGGCGTTTATCTTAACCAACGTCCTAAAAGGCGTCGTCGAGCGGGGGACCGGGTCACGAGCGCGCGTTCTGGGAAGACCTGTCGCGGGTAAAACGGGAACCACTCAGGCGGCGACCGATGCCTGGTTCATCGGGTATACACCCGATCTCGTCGCGGGGGTCTGGGTTGGCTATGACACCAAGCGATCGCTTGGACCGCACGAATCGAGCGCTACCCTCGCCGTGCCCATCTGGACCCGTTTCATGCAACGAGCCCTCAAGGATACTCCATCAGAAGAGTTCCCTGTGCCGGAGAACGTGACATCCATATGGGTAAACTACCCATCCGGGCGTCCCACCACCTCTGACGACAAAAGCGCCATCCAGGAGTTTTTCTTCAAGTGAGAATTGCGGCTGCTTAGCTTGGCCAGCCGATGTACTGTCCATCCTCCCAAAGCTCAACCATCCGGCTCACGATGGTCAGCCGGTCTTCAAACCGCTCGCTTTGTGAAAGGACTTGATCCGATGGCCAGAGTTTCCACAGGGCAGGACGGGAGCACTCGCTGAGACTGAAGTAACTCTCACGCAGCCTCGCTAGCGCGTTCTTGTTACAACGGAGCAAGTTTGAGGTGGGGACAATCAGCGGCTTTGGATTGTCGAACAGATGGCCCCAGTGAAGGCAGTCACGAAGGTTGATCCCCGTGAGACGACAGGCCAACCGCGCGAACTCCATGAACCACTCGGTGGTGCGACCGCACACCAGACAGCCCCGGCAGTCGTCATGAACAACGACAGGGACATAAGCCTCTGCCATCGGCCCACCTGCCAGGATCCACTGCACACCGCGATAATGGTGAAAACGCAACTTCGGTGAAGCAGTTTCTACTCGACCCCGGATCGGCTCGTGCCGGCTCGTACGCGCCGGCATCACTAATCGTTTCTCGTGCGCAACGACCGATAACGAAGCCGTCGGAATTAGTGTTATCTGCTCAGTTTCATTTGCCAATTTCTTCACCATGCCGACGAGTAGGCTATCCGCAAGCGCGCCGCCGCCTCATGACTGCCTGAATCCGCACTATCCTTATCGCTGTCGGCTGATCTTGTCAACACTTTCTTATGCGTTTTCTTCCATCTTGCTCTATACGTGTGGGGTCACACAGCGCAGGACTTCCCTGACCCTTCTCAGACGCCAAGTTGATCCCACGGAAACAGGATCGTTCGCAGGGTACTCCGCTCCTGCACCATTTCGAGCGCTCTCGGTAACTCCATGAGAGGGAGACGGGCAGTGATGAGGCTGCCTACCGGAACCTCGCGATGAGCGATGGCATGGACGGCATTGGCGAAATCAGCCGGAGTATGGTGGTAGATCGGGATGATCCGAATCTCCTCGTAATGTAATCGATGTAGGTCGAGAGGAAGGACAGCGCCCTTGGCCGCTCCCCCGAACGACACCAGCGTGCCGCCCCGACCCACCCCCTCAAACGCGTCCTGATACGCCTGCGCGCTTCCCACCGCCTCAATGACGACATCGGCCTTATCGACTCCCAATGCCGCTAGCAGGCTCGCATTCTCCGACCCTCCGGCGGTGTTCAACGCCGCGTCGGCGCCGAAGCTCTTCGCTAACGTCAGACGATCCTCATGATGATCTACGCTGACGAGGCGAATCGATCGCCCGTAACGGTTACGTAGGACGGCGATGAACATCAGGCCGATCGGTCCGGCGCCCACGATGGCGACACGATCGCCGTCGGAGATCTGCACGCGGCGAACGGCGTGCATGACGCAGGCGAGCGGCTCAGCCAGGGCCGCCTCCTCAAAGGGAACCTGCGCGGGTAGCTCATACAGGTTCACCTCCGTGATCCGTCCAGGGATACGAATGTAGGGGGCGAAGGCGCCGTTGTTGTACAGCAGTCGTTCGCACATACCCTGACGAGCGCACCGGCACGCGCGACAACGGGCCGACGGCTCCGAATCGGTGCAAGGGGCCGAGTTCGCGGCAACCACCCGCATTCCCGGCTGCCACCGAACATCGGCCTGCTCCCCTCGCGCCACCACAACCCCGGCCCACTCATGCCCGAAGAGCCCGGGAATCTTAATCATCGGATGCGATCCACGCAGATAGACCTTGCGGTCCGTAAAATCGATCGAGGCGGCCTCGACCCGGGCCAGGAGCTCCTTCGGGCCGATCGGAGGAATCGGCACCTCCTCCAACCGCACATCTTGCGGACCGTGAAGCACCGCCGCGACCATCGTCCGGTTGAGGATCTCCACAGGACTCATGCCGCGCCCGTTCCGTTTGCGTAAAACACGACCTTGGTGGCCTGTCCTTCCCGCTGGAGACGCGCGCCTTCCGCGAACCGACTCAAGTCGAAGCGATGGCTGATAAATAGGTCGGTCCGGATCTGTCCAGAGGCCAGGAGCCGAATCGCCTCTTTCAGGTCCGCCGGCGTGGACGAATAGGTTGCCGTAAGCGACAGCTCCTGTCGGTAGAAGACGCCCAGGTCGATCGCCATACGTCCGGCCGCGCCCGCATCCGCAAACAGGTTGATCATTCCGCCGGCGCGCAGGACGCTCAACGCGGCTTCCACCATCGACGCGCTGACCGCAGTCAGAATAGCCCCGTCAATTCCGTCCTCTTCCCTAACCGAGCGAAGTGCTCTTCGAGGATCCGACCCGGCTACATTCAGGGTCGTCTCAATACCAAGCATTCGAGCTAACTCCAGG
Source organism: Candidatus Methylomirabilota bacterium (assembly GCA_028870115.1). NCBI lineage: Bacteria > Methylomirabilota (SeqCode) > Candidatus Methylomirabilota bacterium. Next base: position 32,324 of record JAGWQH010000053.1, on the reverse strand, counting down.
CGCTCCTCACGAATATCCACACAGACCGGTCTTGCGCCGAATACGGCAACGGTCTGCGCGACCAGCAACCCCATACATCCTGCACCGACCACCACGATCTGATCGCCGGCCTGCACATTGGATCGCTTCACCGCCCGCAACGCGCAGGCCAACGGCTCCATAAAGATGCCAACATCGTCCGGAAGCAAGTCGGGAAGCGTGAAGGACGCCTGCGCGACCTGAAAGGCTGGAATCCGGACATACTCGGCGAAACCGCCCGGATCGATGTTAGTCGCTTTGAACTGAGGACACATCGAGTCGTTGCCATGGCGACAGTAACGGCACCGGCCACACGGAACATGGTGCGCAACGGCCAGACGATCACCAATGGCAAATCGTTGCACTCCTTCGCCGATCGCCTTGACCACACCTACCAGCTCGTGGCCCAATGGAACGGGCAGCTTCAGCGGCGTTCCGCCAAAGATCTTCCCCAGGTCAGAACCGCACAGGCCGCATGCCCGCATCTCCAGCAGCAGTTCCCCCGGTCCGAGGAATGGAACCGGCAGCTCCGTCAGCTCAACGACCCCGGGTTCCAGCAGACGAATCGCTTTCATCCGATCACTGCGCTACTTCGGTGCCGGCGCATTGTTCACAGGGGCAGTTCGCCCGCAGAGATTCATACGTATAGATGCCGGTGTCGTGCCCATCGCTCCAGGTAAAGTTCAGCGCGTACCATCCCACAGGACGATAGTTGGTAACCTGCACTTCACCGGGCTTGAGGACCGGACCGCTGAGAACCAGGAGATTCTTCGTTTCCAGCTTCTTGCTCCTGGCATCGTTACAGGAGGCGCACGGGCAATCGCGTCGAAGATCATCAAATGGGTACACGCTACGATGTCCGTCGCGCCATGTAATGATCAGGCTCCGCTCCTGCCGATCAACGATCACCTCGGCCGGATCAGACGATCGTGTCGGTATCATCGTTCACCCACTACTTCTGATCTCTGTCCAGACTACCGGGAAATCGGCGCTGTTGCCGGATTACTCGACCCCGAGAGATCGCCCGAAGGAGCAATCGTCCTTCATCGGTCTCTTGTTCGAGGTGAGGAATCAGGTCACCATAGCGGATGACTCGCTCCCCTGTCCTGGCGAAAATCTGGTTCTGGTCGATCTTATACCGCTCGATCCACCGCTTCACCTCAGCGATGGCTTCCTCCTTCGTCAATAGCGGAGGCTCACCCTCTTCAGCATCCGGTGCGATTGGCTCTCCGTTGGGGCGATTCAACTCATCCGTCATATAGATCACCGCACTTCCATATATAGGCGCCATGACCTCCCTGCCAGGGCGCCGCGCTCTGCCTCAGGATTGCGCTGTCTCGCTTTTGCCCGATGCAGCCGGCGCAGCCCCTGAGGGCCGGCGAGTATCGCAAAAGCGTCGGCAGGCGTCCACCGTATTTCGTAACAGCATGGCTACCGTCATCGGGCCGACCCCGCCTGGCACCGGAGTGATCAGCGACGCCTTTTCCGCAACCCTCGGAAAGTCCACATCCCCCACCACTCTGCCGTCTGTAAGCCGATTCACGCCGACATCAATGACCACGGCCCCCCCCTTGACCATCGAGTCGGTCACCAAACCCGGCTTCCCTGCCGCCACAACCAGGATATCGGCCTGCCGGGTATGAGAGGCAAGATCGCGGGTCTTGATATGACAGATGGTGACGGTCGCGTGATGCTGCAGCAGCAGGAACGCCGTCGGCTTGCCGACTACGACACTCCAGCCGACGATGACGGCATGCTTCCCCTCGATTACCACATGTGACCGATTGAGCAGTTCAAGAATACCAAGCGGCGTAGACGCGACAAAAAGGGGGTTCCCGACGAGCAATCCGCCCAGGTTGGCGGGGTGAAACCCGTCCACATCCTTTTCCGGGAGGATCGCCTCCAGGACTCGCTTTTCGCTGATGTGAGGCGGGAGCGGAAGCTGGACGAGAATAGCGTGTACGGCAGGGTCGCTATTCAGGCGCCCAATCTCGTGGAGAAGTGACGCTTCCGGAAGGTCGGCCGGCAGGTCGATCCGTAACGAGATAATTCCGACTTCTTTACACGCCCTGGCCTTGTTCTGTACATAGGTCGCCGAGGCCGGGTCATTCCCGACGAGGATCGCAGCCAGGCACGGAACCACCCCGGTCTGCGCAGCCATTGCCGCGACTTCGATCTGGACTTCCCTGCGAATCTCTGCTGCAATAGACCTGCCGTCGATAATCCGCGCTGACATGCGACCGTTTCAGGGCTCCCGTTGGATCCGGAGGATTGAGGTCGAGCGGCCGGTCCGCTCGTCGATCTCCACCACAACTCCGCACAGTCGAGGCGCCCCGGTGGCCGGTCGGAACTGCTTCGGAAGACCGGATAGGAATTTGGCGATCGGCGCCTCAATGCCCATCCCTATGACGGAGTCGTAGCCACCCGTCATTCCTGCATCGGTGAGGAACGCCGTCCCTCCAGGAAGGATCCGCTCGTCAGCAGTCTGGACATGCGTGTGGGAGCCGATCACCGCCGATACCCGCCCGTCGACATACCAGGCAAAAGCCTGTTTCTCCGCCGTCGCCTCACCGTGAAAATCGACAAAGATCAGTGTCGTTTCTCGGCGCAACCGGCCGATTTCACGGTCACCCACTCGAAACGGGCAATCAAGTGTGGGCATGAACGCCCGCCCCTGCAGATTGAGCACCCCTACGATACAGCCACCGCGGTCTACCACCAGGCTTCCACTACCCGGCGCCGGTTCGGGGTAGTTAGCCGGTCGCAGGAGCCGCTCCTTCTTCGCGATGTACTCTTCGACCTCCTTCTTATCCCAGAGGTGGTTCCCGGAGGTCAGGATATCGACGCCGAGCGCGAACATCTCTTCAGCCACCGCGCCCGTGATGCCGAAGCCACCAGCCAGGTTTTCACCATTCGCAATGACCAGGTCGATCTTCTGCTCCTCGGCCAGGCGCGGCAACACAGACGCCACGATCTCACGACCCGGCTTGCCGATCATATCACCGATGAATAGTATCCGCATGGCTTACTGTTTCGGGTTGCGCGTTTCAGGTTTCGGGTTCAATGCTGACCAAACGGAAGCTTTGACCCGACACTCTGAACTCGAAACTCGTACATTGCTATTTGGCGTACTCCACCGCCCTGGTCTCGCGGATGACGGTCACCTTGATATGGCCAGGGTACTGCAACTCCTCTTCGATTCGCTTTGCGACATCCCGCGAAAGCTGATACGCCTGTACGTCCGATACCTCAGCGCTCTCAACGATGATGCGTACCTCGCGTCCGGCCTGGATAGCGTATGTCTTGCTCACGCCCGCAAAGGAGTTCGCGATCCTTTCCAATCCCTCGAGCCGTTTCACGTAGCTTTCCAACAGCTCACGTCTGGCCCCAGGTCTGGCCGCCGAGAGCGTGTCAGCGATCTGGAGCACTATGGCCTCCAGGCAGGTAATCTCTACGTCTTCGTGGTGGGCGGCGATCGCGTTCACTACCCTCGGGTGCTCACCGTACTTCTTAGCCAGCTCAGCCGAAATGGAAACGTGAGTCCCTTCCATGTTAACGTCGGCCGACTTCCCGATATCGTGAAGCAGACCTGCTCGCTTGGCAACCTTGACATCGAGCCCCAACTCAGCGGCCATGACACCGGCAAGTTGTGCCACCTCTATCGTATGCTGAAGCTGATTCTGCGAATAGCTGGTCCGGTACTTGAGTCGCCCCACCAAACGCACGAGTTCGGGGTGCAGACTGCTAATCCCCACTTCGAAGGCTGTTCGTTCACCGGTTTTCTTGATGTCGTCATCGATCTCCCCCTTCACCTTCTCCACCATTTCTTCGATGCGAGCCGGATGGATCCGCCCATCAGTGATGAGGCGTTGTAGCGCCTCTTTGGCGATAGCTCGCCGAATAGGATCGAAGCCGGACAGGATCACCGCTTCAGGGGTATCGTCCACGATCACATCAATCCCCGTTGCCCGCTCGAAGGCCCGGATGTTGCGTCCCTCCCGACCAATGATCCGCCCCTTCATCTCCTCGTTCGGCAAATCCACCACAGAGACCGTCGATTCCATAATGAACTCCGACGCGCACTTATCCACGGCAACGGTCAGGATCTCTTTCGCCTTCGCCTCTGCCGTCGCCCGCGCCTCATCCTCAAGCCGTTTGAACAAGGCTATCGACTCGATTCTGGCCTCCTGCTCCAGATTCTGAAGCAGGATCTTCCTGGCCTCCTCGGCAGTGAGGCCGGAGATGCGCTCCAGTTGTCGCTGCGCATCATCCATCAACTGAGCGCACTGGGCCTCTTTGTCGGCGGCAGCCTGCTCTCTGTTGCCCAGATTTTTGACCAGTGCGTCCATTTCGCGGTCTCGTCGTTCCAACTGCTCCAGCCTTCGGTCGAGGGTTTCTTCCTTTTGATTCAGGTGACGTTGCGCGCTCTCGACCTCCTGGCGACGACTCTTAGTCTCTCGCTCCAGATCAGTCTTCGTCTGAATAGCGAGTTCCTTGGCCTCGAGGTCAGCCTCCCGAAGTTTGGTTTCTGCCTCTTTCTGCGCCTCGTTCAAGATACGCTTGGCCAGAGTCTCTGCCTCGGCGACCTTGCTTTCGACCACCTGTTTTCTTAGCAGGTACCCAACTATGACACTTGCAACCGCCACGATCAGAACAATTGCTAGCTGATCAACTCCAATTGCCAACGGAGGCCCACCTCCTTCCGAACTTCCTATGCCAATGCCATTGAATACATGGCCAGAAATACAACCAGAGGATCACAACGTAGAGGATTGGAAGAAGCCCTCGGCGAGGCGAGAAGGGTACAAAGGTTAAGCGGTCCTGATAACGGGTGAGCGCGCAATAGGGGAAGTAGGGTAGGACCCCCCACCTTTGTGCCGTTTGAGGGATGAGGTTTGAACCTGGCTAACCAGGTGGCTGCCCGGGCAGCGCTTCAGGCTCTCCCCACGTAAGTGAGGTTATGCACACCACGCTGCGAAGAGGGCCCCCGTTTTTTACTGTTGGTTCAAAAAACGTACCCTCATCACGAACACGGCAGGGGGTCTCGATAATTTCATGCTGCGTAGAATGATGCACCGCAGCCCTCTTACTCCACCTATGCTCCACCGACTTCCAACTTCTGATCAACGCTTTGAGGACCGCTTGCTCCTTCTTCGAGCGCGGTTCTCAACAGCTCTGATAGCGTGCTCAGCTTCACCGCAACCATTGTCTCGGACCGCTCCCGCTCGGCCTCTGTTTTAAAAAGCTCATCTGCAATATTCAGTGAGGCCAACACGATCGCCTTCGTGGGTGGGAGCGACTGAGATCCCTTCACAACCCCATCCAGTTTGGCGTCGACGTACGCCGCAACCCCTCGGACATACGACGGATCTTCTACGGCACGGATCGTGTACTGCTCCCCTCGGATCACGACACTGACCAGTTGCTCCATACGATCCTCAAACGCCAGACTCAACCGAGGCCTCAATCCGCGCGACCTCTTCCAGCATGTGATCTATCTTCAGTCGAACCTCCTCACGCTCCTCTTGCATTCGAATGAGTTGCTCCTGATCCCTCTTTCGTGCGGTCTCGAGCGCTCCCACCTGCTCTACCCGCGCCTTAGTCACAGCCTGCAACTCCTCTACCCGCCGCTCCAGGGCCATCTTTTCTTCCTTAAGCTTCGCCACAAGCGCAACCACCAACCTCACCCGACCTTCCAGTTCCTCAAGTTTTTCGGCAAGCATCGTCTGGTCCTGGTCTGAAGCGTGCTCTAACATGAGGTCTCCGCGGTGGCAGCCCTTGTCCGGTTGAGAGCCTACCAAAGCCATGCATCCTTGTAAAGCAAAAATTATCCCCGCAGCCACGCCCCGGTCAGCCGTTGTAACTGCTGAATAATTCGGGCCTCGACTGGGGCTACTTCAGTATCGGTCAGGGTATGATCCGGGGAACGAAAGACCAGTCCAACGCCGCACGATTTGTGCCCTTGTGGCAGTTCTTCCCCATGGAACAGATCGAAAAGCTCAAGCTGTCCGAGCAGCGGTCCCCCGGCTTGTCGGATGGCCTCGAACAACTCAGCGACCGGAACGCGCTCCGGAACGACAAGCGCCAAGTCCCGTCGTACCGCGGGAAAGCGTGGCGACTGCTCAATCCTCAAGGACTCTTCTCCGACTACGCTCAGAAGTGGTTCCAGATCTAACTCAGCCAGGCAGGCTGGGACACGAATCTCAAAGTTATGCGCCACCGCCGGGTGAAGCTCTCCCATCACTCCAAGCCGCACATCCTTCGAGTAGACAGCCATCGTCCGCCCGGGATGAAACGGATATTGATCCGTGATCTGAACGAAGCGCGTCCCTCCAAGATTCAGGCGATTCACCAACTCCTCCACAACGCCCTTTAGATCGTAAAAATCCAATTGCGCAGCCGCCCGGCTCCATTGTCTGTGCCATCTTGGCCCAGCCATACCGATGACCAGCATCTGCCGCTCCTGGGGCAAGTCGGCGTCGCGTGGAAGATAGACTCGCCCGATCTCGAACAGACGGGCACCAGCCTCATCCTGACGAAGATTATTATTCAGACATTCCAGGAGGCTGGGAAGCAACGACATCCGAAGTATCTCTTGATCGGGGGTCATCGGGTTCGCCAGGCGCAGCCCGTTCGATGTCCCGACTTCTGGCCCGGCAACCATCTTGTTCAGGAGACGTCGACCGACCAGCGAATAGGTAATAACCTCTTGCAGGCCGCAGCCAACGAGCAGGTCACTGAGCCGTTCGATAAAGCCACGCATCGGCTGAGATGGGTGATCGGGCAGATGGCCGGCCAGTGTTGTGGTTGGAATCCGGTCGTAGCCAACCAGACGGGCCACCTCTTCCACCAGATCGACGGGAATCTGAATGTCGGTCCTGTGCACCGGCGGTCTCACTCGCAGGTCGTTCCCATCTTCCCGGCAGTCAAACCCAAGCCGGCCGGCCAGCACGTCCCGAATCTGAGTCAATGTGATATCAATGCCCAAGACGCGACGAAGCTCCACCGGGGTAAGTCTGAACTCCATCGGCTCTCTGGGAGCAGGGAATACATCCCACAGTCCGTGTGACGCCTTGCCACCGCAGATCTCTACAAGAAGCTTGGTAGCCCGTCTCAGCGCGACGGTGGTAATGGCCGGCGGCAGTCCCTTGTCGAAGCGGAACGATGCCTCGGTCCTGAGCCGCAGCGCACGGCAACTCTGCCGGATCGAGCCAGGGCTGAAGTTGGCCGACTCGAGCAACACGCTCTTCGTCGACTGCGTCACCTCTGTCTCCAAGCCGCCCATAATCCCGGCAAGCGCGACCGGACGCTTCGCATCGGCAATCACCAGCATGTCAGATGAAAGCGTCCGCAAGAGACCGTCCAGCGTCCGCAGCGATTCTCCAGCCGCAGCGCGCCGCACCACAATTCGCCCGTCATGAATCGTCTCGTAGTCAAAGGCATGCAACGGCTGCCCGTACTCCAGCATGACGTAGTTAGTGATATCGACAACATTATTGATAGGGCGCACGCCGGCAGCCACAAGACGCCTCTGAACCCACGAGGGCGATGGGCCAACCGTAATCCCATGAATGACGGATGCGCTGTACCGCGGGCACAGGTCGGGCGCCAGAATCTCAACCTGCACCTCGTCCCGGACGCTGGACCCTTCCTCTTGGTAGCTCAGATCCGGCAGTGTGAGTGATCCCTCCGTAATGGCCGCCACCTCGCGCGCAACCCCAAGCATGCTCAGACAATCCGGTCTATTCGGCGTGACCTCGAGATCGAGAATGGTATCCCCCAGTACGGCGTTGAGCGGCATGCCGACCTCGGCCTCACCAGGAAGGATAAAAACGCCTTCATGAGCCTCCGACAGGCCCAGTTCCTTCTCGGAACAGAGCACCCCTCCGGAGGCTACCCCCTGAATCTGGACCACCTCCACCACGGTGGCTCGACCTGTCTGAGCGTCAATAAGGTGAGCCCCAACCAGCGCCAGCGGTACCTTGTCGCCGACCTTGAGATTTGTGGCGCCGCTCACGACCGTAACTCTCTCGCCAGATATTCTTAAGCATACCAAGGCGAGAGAGTCAGCCGTCGGATGTGGGGAAATCGATTCGATCTGCGCAACAACAACGCCCGGCCAGCCGTTGCCACGCTCTTCAATCCCGCCCACCTCGGTTCCCGACATGGTCAGCCGATGGGCCAGTTCCTTAGCCGGCAGCGCGACATCGACATATTGGGCCAACCACTTCAGTGAGACCTTCATGTGATGATTGAGTCTCTCGTCAACATCAAGTGATCCGTCATAAAGTCCGCGATCGGACTAGGACGATAACGCGATGGAATGTGCTGTGTCAATAGGAGGGCCCGCGTGGCCTCTCGCCGGCTGAGTTGATAGTCGTCTCGAAGATCGTTACACCGGCGGCCTGCTACCTATAGGCTAGACCCGTGCCCATTGTCTATACCGTGTCAAGACTGTAGAGTCATTTCTTTTCCGGTGGTGGGCAGTTAAATGCGAAGATATGGACGTTCCCACCGTTCCAGTGCGTAACCTTTGCGTCTCCCGCACCCTCAGGCTTTTCAGCGAGGATCGGATGGCCCTTGCCAAACTGAACGATAGGCGTCTCACTCAACAGTGTGAGCTGTTTGTCATTAGCCCGGACCTGAAAGGTGGCTTTCCAACTGTTGTCGCCCATTTTTTCGACGCGCAATTTCAGCTTAGAGCAGTCGTCGGTTGTAATGGGAACAATGATCTTGGCTCCCCCCCAAGGCGCCCTCTTATAGTTGTACGAATTCGGTTTCAACGTCCAGTTGCCAAAGATCCAGTTGGAATCGTAGACGACAATTTTATCGTCCTTAAGGATCTGAAAATTGATCGGTTCGCCTTTGTCTTTATCTTCGTCCTTGGTATTGATTTCAAAAAGTAAATCAACGATATCCGTCGCTAAGGCCGCCTGAAACGAGCCTAGCAGAAGAAGACTGGCGACAGCACCCACGGTCAAGTATTTCAGCCTCATAGTTCGCTCCTCGTTGAAGTAATCACAGTCCAGTAACACATCTTGTCATAGCATCCAAAGCGTACACCGTACACGTGGAACCGATGCCTAATTATTGAGTATACTGACCCGCATATCACTATCCGAAACGTTTGACAACTGCGGCGATTTTCTTGCCTTTCCGGAAACTTGTCAAGTTCGCACGGCGCCGACTCACTTCATGGCTGACGTCTGCTGTTCGCGTGCGTGAATCTCCAGGTCAGGACCGCCGCCAGCGCCATCGGCGCGGCGCCGAATACGATAAACACGGCGTCCCCAGGAAGGCGCAGCCATTCGAGCAGGCGTACGAACGGTTGGTTCATGAACTCCGGACCGCGTGCATGCCAGTAACCGTTGGTCAACACATCCCATAGTTGCAAGACGCCACCGGGGAAGAGGCTCAGTATCACCATCATCGCCAGGCCGATGTTCAGACCCCAGAACGATACGCGCACGAACTTCTCCACGCGTTGCCACTGCTGCTCATCCAGCACCTGCCGGAACGCAATCACCATCAGCGCTAACCCCAGCATCCCGAACACTCCCATCATCGCCGTATGCCCGTGGTTCGATGTCAGGATCGTGCCGACCTCATAGAAACTGACGACCGGCAGATTGATGAGGAAACCAAATACACCGGCGCCGACGAAATTCCAGAAGCCAACCGCCATCAGGAAGTAGAACGTCCACTTATGCGGCAACGACACCGGCAGCTCACACACGCCGCACTGGCTCCGAGTCAGCTTGATAAAGTCCCACGCGTCCAGTGTCAGCAACGTCAGCGGAACGACCTCCATGGCCGAAAACACCGCCGACAGGGCCATCGTAATGGTCGTCTGACCGGTCCAGTACCAATGATGTCCGGTCCCGATGATGCCGCTGCCAAGGTACAGGATCGCGTCAAGATAGACGACACGCGCCACGTTCGCATGCGACATGACGCCCAACTCCAAGAAGATCAGCGCCACCATCACCGTCACGAATAACTCCAGGAATCCTTCGACCCAGAGGTGGACGATCCAGAACCGCCAGTGGTCCACAACCGATAAGTGGGTGGTACTGCCGAAGAACATTGCCGGCAGGTAAAAGAGCGGAATCGCGAGGGCGGCATACTGAAACAGCGATACGACCTGGCGCTGTTTCGGGTTCTGCCGCGCCGGGGCCATGGCGCGCACCAACAACACCAGCCACAGCACCAGCCCGATGACCAGCATGATCTGCCACGCCCGCCCCAGGTCCAGATATTCCCAGCCTTGATGCCCAAACCAAAACCACAGCGAGCCGAACACCTGCTTCACCCCCAGCCACTCGCCCAACAAGCTGCCGGCTACGACCACCACCAGCGCGATAAACAGTAGATTGATGCCCGGCACCTGCCCGCGTACCTCGCGGTTGCCTAGCGCCGCTGCCAGGAACAGTCCGCCCGCCACGTAGGCGGTCGCAATCCAGAAGATCGCCAACTGCAAATGCCATGTCCGCATGATGTGACTCGGCGCAACCTGTGCCAGGTCGATACCGTAGAACTTACCGGGCTCAGCCCGGTAATGCGCGGTCGCGGCGCCAACGATCACCTGCGCCAGAAACAGGAGCGCGACCATCGCAAAGAGCTTGATCGTCGCCCGCTGACTGTCCGAAGCTACACCCGGCAACATCGTGGGATGTACGTGCCCGCTCCCACCCTTCCAACCGAGGAAGTCAAACTTACCGAACGCAAACAGCACCCCCGCGATCCCTGCCAACAATGCGATCAGGCTCAGCGCACTCCACAGAATTGCGTCGGCTGTCAGCGTATTCCCGCTCAGCGGTTCGTACGGAAAGTTGTTTGTGTACGAGTAGGACTTATTGGGCCGATTGGCAACGGACGCCCACGCCGTCCACGCAAAGAAGGCAGTGAGTTGTCGCAACTCCGCCGGGTCGGTGATGTATCCGGCTGGCAGCCCTACGTTGCCTGTCGGCTCGGCGAAGTACGCTGTCCACCTCGCCACCTGGCTCTCGAACGTAGCCGCCTCCGCCTCCGTAAACGTTAATGTTCCGGTCTGCGCGTCATAGCGATTCCGCTTCAACGCCGGCCCTGCTGCGACCGCCAATGCGTGCAGATATTCCGCCGAAAAATCTGGCCCCAGGTATGCCCCATGCCCCCAGACGGAGCCGTTTTCCATCAGGCCGTACCTCAAGAACACTTCCTGCCCGGCCCGGATGTCTTCGCCCGTCATGACGATCACGCCGCCAGGACCGGTCACCTTGTCCGGAATCGGCGGCGCGAACTGATAGGTACGTACCGCCAGCCAGATCAAGACACTCAGTCCAACAATCAACGTGATAACGAGCGCGTACCGCCACCAAGGGGAAAGCCCATCGGGGTTCGCTTTCATTGATTGCTCCTTTGGCTCATGTCGCGGCCTTCCGAAAGGCCAGAGAAGACGCCCTGTCGGATCAACACGCGAATGCAGTCGTCTTTCGAATGGGTCAGCGGCAGGCAGACGCACGAGCGGGCTCACGTGGACGACCGCCTCCTGCAGTCAGTTGATGGCCGTCGCGAAGGCGCCGGACAAAAAGCAAGTGGTAATCCGCAACACCAATGGCGCGGCGTAAAGCATCCGCGCTATCGGCTTAACGTAGTCGGCGTACTTTGCCGCGTCCGGCTCCACGCTGTAATGGGGCCTTCAGTTTCTCCCAGAACTGCCTTGGAGAGAGAATCGTCAGATCCTCGATGTGGCCGATATCCAGAAGCTCCTGATCATCTGTCACGAACAGATCTGCTCCAGCCGATATCGCAGCCGATAGAATGAGCAGATCATCCTGATCTTCGATGTCAACCGTCGGGAGCCTGCCGGGCTGTCCAAGCACGGTGTCTTGCCGCAACAGTCCGATAAAATCAGCAATCAAATCCTGCGCGATACCGAACTTGATCCGCAAGACACGCCTCAGTTCGCTCAGTACTCGTGCGGACGTCAGGAGTTCATGCGACGTCAGTACCTCGCGTAGTACGTCTGCGCACAGTCCGCGAGTTGCCGCTGCGCTGGCCAGAACATTGGTATCGAGGAAAACCCTCACGACACCTCGGCGAACACGTCTTCGTCTGTCAGGTAGCCTCGCGCCTCCGCAAAAGGCATGATCTTGCGCCGCAGCGCTTCAAACTGGCTGATCCGAAGCTGGCGACGAAGGGCCTCTCGGGCGACCTCGCTCCGATTTTTTCCTGACCGACGACTCGCCTTGGTTAACAGGTCGTCCAGATCTTTGTCGAGTCTGATTGTGAGGCTGCTTGTCTTCATGTCATACACTGTAGGACAACTCGACTGTAGTGTCAATGAGAGGATCGGCTCAACGGGGCTGCGGGTCAGCAGCGGGCGGATGCACGAGCGTGCTCCCGTAGACGACCGTCTGCTGCGGCCGCTTATTGGGCATCTCTCTTCCCCGCATCACGCCGCCTTTGCTGTTGCTCGAACGGCCTCCAGTACACGCATCAGTTCGTCGAGGTGAACCGGGCTGAACAGTCCATCCGGACCTCGCGGCGTCAGATCGGTGAACGGCGACTCGTACAGCGCGCTAGGTTCAACGATACCGTGCTCCGTCAAGTGATCCACGACCAGGTTGATGAACTCGATCTGGTTCGCTGAGAGCGTTTTGCCGCTGATGAAGCTCGCCATGGCATCTTTGGCTGCTCCGCGATCCAGCCCGATGAGTGAACGCACGAACAGGCCGAGTCCCTGCGACTCTACCGCGGCGCGGCGAATATCCTCGGCTTCGCCCAGCCCGCTTTCAGCGAGCATGCGTTCGAGTTCACCAAGATCGGTCGCGGTGAGCGGCTTATTCATGCGCAGCTTGTAGATGGCGACGTGGTCGAGGTGCCCCCGCAGGAAAGCCCGCGCCTTGGCGAGGAACCTGGCGTAGTCCGTGCCTACTGCGACACCGGGCAGGTCGATGTTGATCTCGCTGCCCATGACGTCCTCGAAGTCCGTATAAATAAGTTTACGTTGTTGCTTCTCGATCAGTTGTACCAGATTCCGTAACCGGCGGCGTACGACTTCGAGCACCGGGACGGTGACGTCCTGCCACCACTCGTCGCTTTGCACGTCCTGGATGAATGCCATCTGCTCCCGCACCATCGGGATGGCCGATTTCTCCTCCAGCAGCCCAGCGATTTCCTTGACCCGGTCACGTAGCCGTTGAAAGCCGGGTTCGGAGCGCAGCAGCACGAGCTGGAGGCTCAGGAGCAACAGGTCGAAGCGTTTCGCCTCTTCATTCTCCGGGTCGAGTTCCGAGGGAAGCCCGGCGACCTCACGCGACAGCTCGGCCACCGCCTCCGGCGGCAGCGACGTCCAGGCGTCCGGCCTGGCGTACTTCTCGACCAGGCGCCGCCGCGGGCGGACCACAAAGTTGTCGAGGTTCATCGCCGCAACCTCGCCGTGGAGCAGGTCGGCGGTGGCCTGCCGCACCTCGCGGCTGGTCCCCGTGGTACGGTATAAGGCCGAGAGATCCTGGGCCAGATCTCGTTCGACGTCGTCAGGGCGCTTGTCGAGTTCCGCGATCAACTCAAGGCGCGCATTGAACAGCCGCTTGCCAAGGGATTCGACCAGTGCGCCCTCCGTCGTCGGAACGTCCTGACTGAAGTACTCGAGGTTTTGACAGTAGTCGAAGAGATAGAAGAACTGCTTGTCCTGACCCGGCCCGAACAGGTCCGGGCATAGTCGCGTGCCACGGCCCACCATCTGCCAGAACTTGGTCTTCGAGCGCACCAACTTGAAGAACACCAGATTCACGACCTCGGGGATGTCGATGCCGGTATCGAGCATATCCACCGAGATGGCGACATGCGGTACCTTGTCCTTGGCTGAGAAGTTGTCAATCAGGTTCTGCGCATACTCGGTCTTGAAGGTGATGACTCGGGCGAACTCCCCCTTGAAGTGCGGGTAGTTGGCGTTGAAGCGCTCACCGATGAACTCGGCGTGATCCTGGTTCTTGGCGAAGATGATCGTCTTGCCGAGCCGATCGCCACCCGCCACGGCAAGACCCTGGGTCATCAGGTGCGCCAGCACCTTGTCCACAGTGTCTTTGTTGAACAGCCACTTGTTGACCGCCTCGGCCTCGACTCGGTCGGGCACGTTACCGCCTTCATCCCACTCCAGGGCATCCCACTGGTCTTTGTCCTCCTCGGACAGGTCGTCGTACTTAATCCCTTCGCGCTGGAACTTGAGCGGCACCGACACGGCCTTTGGCGGAACCAGAAAACCGTCGCGCACCGCCTCCTCCAGCGAGTAGGCGTCAGTCGGTACCCCATCCTCAAGGTCGAATAGCCGATACGTGTTGCGGTCCACCTCGTCCTTGGGCGTGGCCGTCAGGCCCACCAGCAGTGAGTCGAAGTAGTCGAAGATAGCGCGGTACTTCTGGAACACCGAGCGGTGCGCCTCGTCGATGATGACGAGATCGAAATGACCGACGCCGAAGCGCCGCTGACCGTCACGGGTCTCGTCGACAAGGCCCATCATCGTCGGGTAGGTCGACACGAACACCCGTCCCTCGCCGTCCTTCTCGGTGACGAGATTGACCGGCGAGGCGTCCGGCAGGTGGCGCTTGAAGGCATTCACCGCCTGATTGACAAGCGCCACGCGGTCGGCGAGGAACAGCACGCGCTTGACCCAGTTGCAGCGCATCAGGAGGTCACACAGGGCAATCACTGTGCGCGTCTTGCCCGCGCCGGTAGCCATCACAAGCAGCGCCTTGCGGTCATGGTCGCGCTCGAAGCTTTCCGCGATGCGGCGAATACCACGGGTCTGATAGTGGCGCTCGACGATGGCCGGGTCGATGGCAGCCTCTGCCAGCAGCCGGCGCGTCCCGCGACGCTGGACCAGGAGCTCCAGCTCCGCCTTCTTGTAGAAGCCCTGCACCTGGCGCGGCGGGTACCGGGTATCATCCCAGAGCCAGTGCTCGTAACCGTTGGAGTAAAAGATAAGCGGCCGCTGACCGAACTGTTGCTCCAGGCAGTCCGCGTAGAGCTTGGCTTGCTGCTGGCCGACGCGCGCGTCGCGTCGCGTTCGCTTGGCTTCGACGAGGCCCAGCGGCTTGCCGTCGTCACCCCACAGCACGTAGTCTACAAAGCCCTTGCCCTCTGTATTGGGCATGCCGCTGACTTCGAACTCGCGGTCGCGCGGCTGGCTGAGCGGCCAGCCCGCCTCCTTGAGCAGCAGGTTGATGAAGTAGTCGCGGGTCTCGGCCTCGGAGTAGTCGTGGGTATCCGCCTGGGCGGTGGCAACCAGCTTGATCTTGGCCACCTCGGCGCGGAGGCGCTTCAGTTCCTCGTCGAGGGCGCCCCTGTCCGCGAGTATCGCCGCAAGCTTTTCGTCCCGCTCGCGTAGGCTCGCCTCCAGCGTCCGCAACTGCTCGGGGGTCTGCTGCGGTGACGGCGGGACTTTGGGCAGTGCTGCCGCATCGAAGGCGAGTCCTGGCGCGGGACGCCCTATCCTTCCGTAGGTGCGGGCGAACCAATAGGCCACGTGGAACAGCTCGCGCAACGCGGCCAGCGCGTCTTCCGTGGGGATGGCGCGATGGCTGTGCACGGCGCGGTTGCCGAGCGTGTTGATCACCCGCGCCTTGCTGAACACCGCCTCGCCCGCCGTCTGCTTGAAGCTCGGTTCGTGGATCAGTGCGGCGAGGTTGTCCTGATAGGGCAGCTTGAGTGCCGCATCGTGCTTGTAGGCCCAGCTCACGGCCAGTTCGAGTGCCCGACGGGCATAGAAGCACGCCGTGCGCGGGTCGGCATCGACGGCGGCCTCGGCCCTCGCCGCCGCGTCAAAGACCGCCGACCATTCGCGCTCGATAAAGGCGAACTGGCTCATGGTCACCGTCATCCCGCTCCTGCCGATTTGTACCTTGAAAAGCCTTACGCCTGTCGCGATAGCCGTCGCGATACTGTCGCAATCCGTGTCGCGATACTGCCACGATTCATCGTAAGTATCTCTTTTTGAGGTGATAACGGACCGCCCGCGCTGCGCCGTAAGTGGTCGCAATGCCTGTCTCGACCAGACCCTTCAGATCGCGCTGAAGCGTGCGGCGGTGGACTCCTGGAGTGAGCGCCTCGAACTCCTCAATCCCGAGGTCGCCATGCTCCAGCATCACCTCCACGGCCACGGCCTGCCGCTCGTTCAGGCCATGCTCACGAACGAGGACGTCGCGGCGGATCGCCAGTACGCCGCGCTGCTTAACCTCGCTCATTTGTGTGGCGAGACCTTCGACGAAATACTCCAGCCAGCCGGTAAGATCCATATCCTGCTCGCGCACCAACTGCAGCGCAGCGTAGAACGGGCTCCGATCGCGGTCGTAGAACTCGCTCAACGTGAACAGACGCTTGAAGTCGTAGCCCGTGCGGTACAGGCAGAGCGTAGAGAGCAGCCGCGACGTCCGGCCGTTGCCGTCCACGAACGGATGGATGTGCACAAGCTGGAACTGCGCGATGCCGGACACCAGTACCGGGTGCACACCGGTATCCGCGCGCAACCATTCCACAAGCTCGCGCATCAGCGGCGGCACCTGCTCCGGGGGAGGCGGCGTGTAGATCACCTCGCGCGTCCGGCTGTTGACGACGTAGTTCTGGGTAGCGCGGTAGCGGCCGGGATCGGCCGCGCCGCCGCGGACGCCCTTGACCAGCCGCTTGTGAATCTCGCGGATCAAGCCTTCTGTCATCGGCTCGCCGCTCCCCAGGTAGTCCGAGACCAAGTTGAATGCCTCGCGGTAGTTGAGCAGCTCGCGGACATCGTCCCTGCTCGCCTCCTTCACCGCTTGGCCGGCCCACAATCGCTCCGCCTGTTCGAGCGTGAGTTGGGTGCCCTCGATATGTGTCGTATGATGCGCTTCCAGCAGCAGAGCGCGCTGGCTCATGCGCGCGATCCACGCTTCCGAGAGCGTCGCCGCCTCCAGAAAACCGCGCGCCCGCTCAATGGCCGTGAGCGAGGCCGTGATCGGGTTCGTGATCGTGAAGCGGGGAGCGAAGAGCATGGGCTACAACTCCCCCTGGAAGGCGCGGTGTTGGAGGGAGGCGAAGAGGAAATTAAGTTCAGTCAGCGAAGCTCGATGGGTGCGTTTCAGCGACTCGACGGCTAACACTCGACGTGCGAACTCGCGTTGGCTTACGAAGGGCGGCTCGGGAATCGTGATCGCCTGAAGCTCCGTCGCGTTGATATTCGCCATGCCAATGATGCTCTTGCACATCCCGCGAAGCACACGCTTGGTGTATCCAGTGTTGAGAAAGGCAGAGAGGTACTCGGGATCGTTGTCGCGGTTCATCCGCAAGCGGATCAGGTAGCCTGCGTAGGCCATCGGTTGTGTCGCGCGGAAGATCGCGGTCTTACCTACCAGTTCGGCACTATTGGTCCGATTGAACAGTACGTCACCAGTTCGTACCAGGTAGCGCTCACGTTGGCTCTCCTTCAAGTCCATGTACTTCATGTCCGTGAAATCTATCTCGCCGGTGCGCGTGATATTGTTCATCCTCAGCACCGGGAACTCGCCATTCGCCTCCGCCCTTTCGCTTGTTCCATAGCATGCCGATTCAAGAAGGGCACCAATCCTCCGAACAGGCCACCCCTTTGGGTTCGTGGCGGGGTCGCCGAACATGTCGAGAAAGATGGATTGGGTGAGGGTGTCGAGTTGGGCGAGGGCGGCGCGGCGCTTGGCCCGCAGCGCGTCCGCCTTGTCCAGGATCTCCGCAATCCGCCGCTGCTCGTGGAGGGGTAATGCCGGCAGCTTCGAATCAAGGATGATTCGATCGCTAATAGCGGGGTAGCTGGCACCCGTCGCTCTCCTGACCATATCGCCGATGAAGCGTGGAGACCTAACCCAGTGAAACAAATACCCACCGTCCAACTTCTCGGCATGCGGGCGAAGAACGCAAAATCCGGTTGAAGCTGTTGCACCGTCAAGCTCCGGTGGGACACGCGCAACTCCATTCAAGTTCGGTCGTACAGTGGATACGAGGACGTCGCCAGACCTCACGATTTGCCGCGCTCTGCTCGGAGCTTGTCGGCCCAGAAGTTCACGTGCACTGGTGATCACCTTACTGTCCTGATCAACGGCACTAAGGTCAATATAGGTAAAGGACCCATCAGGATTATCTCGCTCAGGAGTCCAAGATGAAACAGGTGCCACCATATCGCCAACTGCAACCGACGCTGGCGTGATCATCCCACCATCCCCTCCAACTCCTTCATCCCCCGCTGAATCTCTTCCTCCAGCTTCGCGAGGTCGGCCAGGATCGCCTTTGGTGCGCGATGCTCGACCTCCTCATGCACCACCTCCTTGTAGCGGTTGAGCGAAAGGTCGTAGCCGTACGCAATGATGTCAGCCTTGGGTACGCAGAAGCTCTGTGCGGTACGGGGGCGTTTCAATTCCCCCTCACCCTGACCCTCTCCCTCCACGGGGGCGAGGGGATGAAGAGTGCGCCAGCGCGTCAGCACATCGGGCAGGTTGTTCTTGCTGTATTCTTCTTCGCTGAGCGGCGTGCGCGGTACAGGGCCGAGTTTCTCCTCGGGTAGGAGCGGCGTGCGCTTGTCGTCGAGGCTCCAACCATCGGCCTCGACGTCGTAGAACCAGACGTAGTCGGTACCGCCGGAGTTGGTCTTAGTGAAGATAAGGATCGCGGTGGAGACGCCCGCGTACGGCTTGAAGACGCCGCCGGGCAACGACACCACGGCATCGAGCTTCTGCTCTTCCACCAGAATGCGGCGCAGCTCCTTGTGCGCCTTGCTGGAGCCGAAGAGCACGCCGTCGGGCACGATCACCGCGGCGCGGCCGCCCGGCTTCAAGAGCCGCAGGAACAGCGCGACGAAGAGCAACTCCGTCTGCTTGGTCTTGACGATCTGCAGCAGGTCCTTGGCGGTGTTCTCGTAGTCGAGGCTGCCGGCGAAGGGCGGATTGGCCAGAACCAGCGTGTACTTCTCCTCCTCACCCGCGTGGTCCTGCGCCAGCGAGTCGCGGTAGCGGATGTCCGGGTTCTCCACGCCGTGCAGCAGCATGTTCATGCTGCCGATGCGCAGCATCGTGTTATCGAAGTCAAAGCCGTGAAACATACGATGGTGGAAGTGCTCCCTGAGCGTCGCGTTGTGCAGAAGGTTCGGGTGGCGCTCGCGCAGGTACTCGCCTGTCGCGACAAGGAAGCCCGCCGTCCCGCAGGCCGGGTCGCAGATCACGTCGGTGGGCTGCGGCGCCGTCAGCTCAACCATCAGTCGGATGATGTGGCGCGGCGTCCGGAACTGGCCGTTCTGCCCGGCGGCGGCGATCTTACCGAGCATGTACTCGTAGACGTCGCCCTTAGTGTCGCGCTCCTCCATCGGGACGTGGTCGAGCATGTCCACCACCCTGGCCAGGAGCGCGGGCGTGGGGATGGTGAAACGCGCATCCTTCATGTGGTGGGAATACGTGGACCCGTTGCCGCCGAGGGTGCGGAGCCAGGGGAAGACATGCTCACTGACCACGGTGTACATCTCGGCTGGCGCGAAGTGCTTGAAGCGGGACCAGCGAAAGTCCTCGTACGCGCGGCCCCTGGGGCCCTTGCCTTCCGGGAACACTCGCCGCTCCATCGGCTTTTTGAGCCGGGCGGACTTGTTCTCCTCCAGCGTGTGCAGGTCGTCGAGCCTGCGGATGAACAGCAGGTAGGTAATCTGCTCGATCACCTCCAGCGGATTGGAGATGCCGCCCGACCAGAACGAATCCCAGATACGATCGACCTGGCTCTTGATGTCACCGGTAATCATAGTCTGGTCCTTGTCAGCGATGTTGTACGTCGGCGAGCGACTGAGAGGCCCCTAACGGGGTTGCGAGGGCAAGTCACAGCCGGATGATACAGCACTTCATTTTACTGTCGCCTGGAGCGCCAAGGTCGGCGTCCCCACCGCAACTCAGCCGGCCTTCGCCCAGGGCTGCGGCTTCTTCGGCGGCAGCGAAACGAGCTTTCGTCTGCTCCGCCGTTCTTCCTCCTTGAGGGCCTGACAGATGGCGTCGAGGTCGTAGCGGTACTTGGCGGCGTGGCGTTCGCGCACACGTCGCACTTCTTCGACAATCGGATCTTTCCACATCGGTTACTCTCCCATAAGCTCTTCTGGGGTACAGATGACCGGGACGCCGTACCCATGATTGTAGGCCACGGCGGCCACCACGTTACGAATCTCAGCATTCGCGATGTGCTTGCAGTTCCATGTAAGCAGGTAGTCCATGCCGTGAACCGTCGCCAACGCGATATGGAGCGCATCCTCGGTAGCCTTCTTCGGTAGGGCTGCTGCCTTCGCAACTGCGGCCGCAAGCGCTTTGACGGCGTCGTTGGTCTCCAGAGCGGGCACGCCCCTGAGCACAGCAAATCGGCGTTTGACCGCGTCGGGATCGCCCTCGCCCGCT
Organism: Candidatus Methylomirabilota bacterium; assembly: GCA_028870115.1. NCBI lineage: Bacteria > Methylomirabilota (SeqCode) > Candidatus Methylomirabilota bacterium. The sequence goes on along the minus strand of JAGWQH010000053.1, from coordinate 11,913 downwards.
TCCCTTACGACGATATGCGAGCAATAGAGATCAAATCGCTTACGGTGCCTCCACCATCGGCGCGTTACGGTCTGGTGTGCAACAACGATCGGATCGCGGGTCTGCCGCGCAGTGAGGTGGCTCACGACGGTTGTCTCCAGGTAGACCTTGGCTCTCGCACTCATTGTTCACTCAGTGACGTGGGTACAGTTCGCCGCATCGCACAGTATCGATTACCAAAACGGGGCTTTCCGCAGAGAAGTTCCCGACTCACAGCGTTGTATCGCGCCGATTCTCCTGCCTTTCTGAGGACTTGTCAAGGTTCGACCTATTGGTATGCTATAGTCACTGGTGCGCGGGGTATCTTCAGCATACCAAGGATACAGACGATCAATGAAGAATGGAACAACGATGCGGTTTGTGGCCGATGCGATGTTGGGTCGGTTGGCTAAGTGGCTTCGCCTGTTAGGCTACGATACGCTCTACTGGCGGGGCGACGATGCCAGGCTGGTGCGCCTGGTGTTGGCAGAGAACCGGGTGCTGCTCACCCGCGACACCCACCTGCCGCCCCGGCTACCGCCCCATCTGACCCTCTTCATCACCAGCGACCACTACGATAAGCAGCTTGACCAAGTGATTACTCGCCTTGGGTTGTCGCCCGGGATCGGCTGCTTGTGCATGCGCTGTAATCTTCCCCTTGAGCCTGCCGACAAGGTGGGGCTGCAGGGTGAGATTCCCGAGTTCGTCTGGCGGACACAGGAACGGTTCGCCCGCTGCCCGGGTTGCCTTCGGATCTATTGGGAAGGGACGCATTACGCTCGAATGATGGAAACCATTGAGAGGGTCTCTGCCGCAAAGAAAGGGAATGGCCGATGCGCGTAAGCTTCATGGGTACGCCAATGTTCGCGCTACCGTCGCTCAAGGCGCTCATTGCTGCCGGCCATGATATCTGCCTGGTTGTGACCCAACCGGATCGGCCGGCCGGACGCGGCCGCGTCACCACCCCGCCACCAGTGAAACTCGCGGTCCAGGAGCTCGAGTTACCATTGCTGCAGCCGGAAAAGGTGGGCGAGCCTGCGGCGGTTGAGGCGCTGCAGGCGGCTCAGCCGGATGCCATCGTCGTCGTCGCCTATGGCCAGCTCCTGCCGAAACGGATCCTCGACTTGCCGCCGCACGGCTGCCTGAATCTCCATGCCTCGCTCCTGCCCAGGTATCGCGGCGCAGCACCGATCCCATGGGCCATCATTCGCGGCGACACCCTGACAGGAGTCACCATCATGCAGATGGAGGCTCGAATGGATGCCGGACCCATCCTGCGGCAACGAGCCGAGCCGATTCAACCGCACGATACGGCTGTAACGCTCTCCGAACGACTGGCCGTTCTGGGGGCGGAGCAGTTATGCCAGGTCCTTAATCAGGTAGGACGTGAGACAGTCTACCCGGTCCCGCAGGACGAGCGTATGGCGACCTATGCGCCGAAGCTTCTCCCCGTCGATACGCATCTGGAGTGGCCTCGTGATGCGCGGACACTTGATTGCCTGATTCGGGGCTTGTGTCCGGCACCAGGAGCGATCACCAGCTTCGGCGGGCGGCGCGTCAAGGTGCTGGAAGCGACAGTGGAGACAGCAGCCGACTCTCCTCCCGGCACCGTGTGTGCGGTCGATCGCGAGAGGGGGGTATTGATCGCCGCCGGACAGGGGGGGCTGTGGCTTACACACGTACAGCCTGAGGATCGCCGCGCTATGGCGGCCGTCGACTTCGCGAGGGGATACCGTGTCCGCACTGGTGACGTCTTTGGATCGTCCTAGCGCTGCGCCAATCAACGCGCGGCGTCTTACGCTCGATGTGTTAACCCAGGTCGAAGAGCAGCAGGCCTACGCCAGCCTACTACTGGACGCCAGACTCCAGAGGGCTCGCCTTTCGCAACAGGACCGGGCACTCGCCACTGAGCTGACGTATGGCATCCTCCGCTGGCAGGGTCGATTAGATTACCTGCTGGCCGCCGTGACCGACCGACCCTGGGAGCGGGTCGACCCGATACTGCGCCGCCTGCTGCGCCTCGGCGCGTATCAACTCCTCTTTCTCACACGCATCCCCGCCTATGCCGCCGTTAACGAGACCGTCACCCTGACTCAAGAGGTCATGCGCAGCCAACTCAAGCCTGGCGCTAAAGCCTTCGTTAATGCGATCTTGCGCCGATTGCTGGAGCGGCAGGGCACAATCCGCTTTCCCGATCCCTCCGACGATCCGGTTGGCGCCCTCGCGACACGCTGGTCGCACCCGTCCTGGCTGGTTGCACGCTGGCTCGCGCGTCTAGGACCGGCCGAGACCGAGGCTTTGCTCAAGGCCAACAACGGTATCCCTACGTTGTCCGTCGTGGTCAACCATCTGAAGCGTCGGCCCGAAGAGGTGCAGGCTCGCCTTACCGAGATCACGCGTTCAGTCACGCCGGGCCGATTCGTCCCGGGCGTCTTTCACCTGATCGACGGCGCCGAGGCGCTGCATGACCCGGCATTCGCGAATGGCTGGTACTTCCCGATGGACGAGGCGGCGACCTTGCCGGTCCTCCTGCTGGATCCCCAACCCGGCGAAGTGGTGTTGGATGCCTGCGCCGGCGGCGGCGGGAAGACGGCCCTGATTCTGGGACAGCTCATGGGAAGCGGGCGAGTGATCGCGCTCGACCCGAGCGCCCGCGCCAACCGACGCCTCCGGGAGGCCAGGGCGCGCCTGGGTCTTGATCGAGTCTTCCCGGTCCAAGCCGATGCCAGGCAGGCAACGCGATTATTCACGCGCCAGATGGACAGGGTTTTGGTAGACGCACCATGCAGCGGACTCGGCACTCTCAGACGCCATCCGGAGCGAAAGTGGCAGCAGCAAGAGACAGGGTTGGCAGCCCTGGCGCGCCTGCAACTAGAGCTGCTTCATGGTATGGCGCCGGTGCTCATGCCTGGAGGATTCCTGGTCTACAGCACCTGTTCGCTCGAACCGGAGGAGACCGACGCCGTGATTGGGACGTTCCTGCGTGATTTCCCGGAGTTTACTGTCGACGCCCCTGGTGGCCTTCCTGCAACGATCGGGGAGCTGATCGATTCCAACGGCGCCCTTCGCACCTGGCCGCACCGGCACGGTCTCGACGGCTTCTACGCCATCCGACTTCGCCGGGGAGACAGATGAGATTCCTCCGGCTGTTGCGCAAGGGGCTCGCGGCAACTCTGATCCTCACTGCTGTGGCTGTCGTGAGCGGCGCAATCACAATCTGGCTTGCGGCCGATAAGGACAAGGTACAGCTTTCGCGGGTCATCGGGATGGACTCTACGGCTGCTCTCGAACTGCTGCGCGGGCAGGGCCTTCAGCCAAAAGTGAGCGGTCGGGAGTACAGTGAAGAGGTTCCGCAAGATGCCATCTTGTTCCAACGACCTGCCAGTGGCTCGTGGGTTAGGAAAAACAGCGAGATCCGCCTGGTGGTCAGCCAAGGCAGCGACGCGGTCGCACTCCCCAGTCTGGCCGGACTACCCCTCTCGGAGGCTAAAGCGCTCCTGCAAGCACCCGGTATCACGCTTGGCCGGGTGGCACAGGTCCATTCGTCGGAATATCCCAAGGGAGCAGTAATTGCCCAGGATCCTGAGGCCGGCGCCCTTGTTCGAAGGGGAAGCCCGGTTGCGGTTCTACTCAGCCTGGGTCAGCTCGATAACATGCCGTAAATCTGTGAGCCGCTTGACACGACAGCGGATCGACTGATAGACTGATGGCGATCGAGGGGTGCCCAAGGCTATTAAAAGCTGCCTCCGGAAGTGACCAGGCCGTGGAGGTTACACGCTGTGAAGATCCGGCAAATTGTTACCCGTGTTCTCCTTTTAGTGTACGTCGGCCTTCCACTTCTGCACGGCGAGGCAATCGGTTCTGATAGCTACCCTCTGTTGAGTACCATCGGGATCTCATCCTCCACCAGCAACCGGCAACTCGACTTGTACTCCAGAGTCTCCGAGTCGCAAGGAACGCCTGATGGCCGGCCGGCCTCAACAACGCCATTGATCCCGCACTGCGATTTTGAAGTCAGCCCGATCGATCAGCCACCCCCCTGTCTCTTTGCTCCTCCGGGATCCGTCAGGGCACGCAACGATCAACGTCCCACATCCCCTCTCTCTTTCACAATCGATATAGCCTCCCCACCGCCTCGTCAGACGTAATCTTCCTTTCAGTTCTCACGATTGTGAGTATGCCTCATAGTCGTGAGAGGCGTTGCCCCGTTCTCCTTCATCCAACGACGTAAGCCGTAAGGCGTTGGGATATGTCCAACGTGACGTTATGCGAGGGATGGTAGACAAATGAGACGCAGGTATCTTGGCGGCTTTGTGATCTCTCTCCTGATCTGGTGCAGTACACCTCTTTCCGCCGACGCCCAACTCCATGAGCTCCCGCGAATGCTTTCGCTGGCCGATGCGTTGCAAATCGCGGCGAGTCGCAACCCTGGTCTGCAGACAGAGACGACGGCCAAACAGATCGCGCGTGGCGACGCGACCACCGCCGCGATGCTACCGAACCCACAGCTTTCGCTCAGATCAGAAGGGTTTCATGGGGGATCGTTCATAGATCGACAGGAGCTCTTCTTTGAAGTCAGCCAGGAGATTCAGACAGCCGGCAAGCGTTCCCAGCAAATTGCCGTCGCAGGGGCGAATCTCCGCGCGACTGAGGCCGACGTCGACAATACGGCCCGTCTACTCCGATTCGCGGTCAAGCAGGCGTATTACCAGATCGTGCTGGCCAAGACTGATCTTGCTGTAGCCCGCGAGCTGCTGGCCGACTTTGATCGGACCATTCGCTCCAAGGAAGAGCAGTTCCGCCTCGGAGAGATCTCGGGGGTGGAGTTGAGGCGTGTGCAGGTTGAGCGCTTCAGAGTGTTTGACGACGTAGTCGCGGGCGAACTGAACCTCAAGCAGGCCAAGGCCACGCTCCTGGCGCTGTTTGGCGTCTCGGACTCGACAGTCGAATTCGATGTCACTGAAGAGCTTGGCAAGGGCGAACCGATCGACAGCCTGACACCGTTGCATGCCGAGGCTCTGCAGACCCGCCCGGACCTTAAAGCCCAGCGCCAACGAGTCATCCGATCTCGCGAACAGCTCGGGCTTGAGCAGGCGCGGCGCTTCCCGAATCTGTTTCCCTTCGTGGGCTATAAGCGGGACTTCAGCGAAGATACCGTCTTATTTGGCATCGCGGCTCCTCTGCCCCTCTTCAATCGAAACCAGGGGGGCATCGTTCGGGCCAAGGCAGAAGAGGAGCGAGAAGCATTCCAATACAAGCGACTGGAAACTCAGGCGCTCTTGGAGGTGGATCAGGCCTTTAACAGGTTTGAGAGTGAACGCCGGCGCCTCGAAGGATTGGAGACCCAATACCTGCCCAAGGCCCGCGAATCGCGGGAGATTGCCGAGGCCGCACACAAGCTGGGAGCCATCGATCTCACAGCGTTTCTGGACGCGCAGCGGGCCTTTCGAGAGGTCCAGCGGCTCTACAACCGCTCCCTGTACGAACTGAGCATTGCCAGGTTTCAAGTGGAAGCGGCCGTCGGCCGGTAGGGGTACACGATGATGACGATGATTGGACATCCGTTCGTTAGATCTGCACTTCGTGCTTGGAGCTTCGCGCTTCGGGCCCCCTTATTGCCAACGGTCATCATAGCGGTAGCCCTAACGCTAGCGGCCTGCAGCCGCGCCCCCGAAGAAAAAAAAGTTGAATCCAAAGTCGAGCAGAGAGACGGCAAGATTACGATTTCAGCCGAGGTTCAGGGCAAGTTCGGATTTGCCACTGCTCGACCGCAGCGGGTTGCTCCAATCCGGGTCATTGAAGCCACAGCCGCGATCGCACCGGATCCGGCGCGCGTGAGCCACATCGCCCCTATCGCCAAAGGGCGGATCGAAAGAGTCCATGTGCAGGTTGGCGATTCAGTAAACCAGGGCGCCCCGCTCTTCGAGTATGACAATATCGAGTTGGGAGAGGCTATCGGAGACTATATGGCAGAGTTTGCTGATCTCCGACGAGACCTGGCCAACCTGTATCATGCGCAGCAGTCGTTGGACCGCGCCCAATTGCTGCTCAAAAAAGAAGCCATCGCTGAAAAAGAGGTCCATGTCCGTGAGGCGGAGCGCCGAGTCGCCGAAGCGGCGGTCGCGAGTCGGCATGCGCGAATCGCGCGGGTGAAGGAGAAGCTGTATCGCTTCGGGATGACCGAGGAGCAGATCGACGCGCTGTCGACCAGCTACGAGAAGTCGCTCCGTCGTGAGGCCTCGTACACCATCGTCAAGGCGCCGATCAGTGGCGTGATCATTAAGCAGGAGGGGGCACCAGGCGAGGTGGTCGGTCCTGAAAAAGAACTTCTGTCGATCGCCGACCTCTCCCATGTGTGGACGCTGGTAGATATCTACGAGAAGGATCTGGGCCAGGTTCGACGTGGGACAACCGCTGAAATCAACGTTGAGGCCTACCCGGGTGAAACCTTCTACGGCACCATCGGCTATGTCGCCGATCTGCTCGATCCACAAACACGGACAGCCAAGGCGCGAGTGGAGATTCAGAATCCTCAACGGAAATTAAAGCTCGGGATGTTCGCAACCGTCCGGCTTCGAGCCAAGACTGCCGACGGATCTGCCACGGTTACGGCGATTCCTTCATCGGCCATTCAGAAGATCGATGGGCAGCCATCTGTGTTCGTCAAACTCGATCCGGTGACGTTTGCGCGGCGGAAGGTAAAGCTTGGACCCGCATCAGGAGACCTCGTTGAGGTCGCCGAAGGTCTCAGAGGCGACGAAGAACTTGTGACCACCGGCAGTTTTACGCTCAAGTCTGAGTTCCTCAAGGAACAAATCACCCAGGGGCAGGGGCAATAACCTCCGGAGGAATCTTCCATGCTCCAGCGCATTTTTGAGCTTTCTTTGGAGAATCGATTTCTTGTCTTGATCCTGACCGCTCTGCTCGTCCTCGGAGGAATTATGGCCTTGCGCGACCTGCCGATTGATGCTGTCCCGGACATCACGACGGTCCAGGTACAGGTTCTTACCAAAACAGCGCCCATGGGCCCAGTGGAAGTAGAGCGATATGTCACCTTCCCGATCGAAGCGGCCATGAGCGGTCTACCGGACCTGCAAGAGCTTCGCTCGGTGAGCCGATTCGGTCTATCGGCTGTCACCATCGTGTTCAAGGATCACGTCAACGCCTACTTTGCTCGACAACTGGTGGCCGAACGGATGGCTACAGCCAAAGAGCAGATTCCCGCAGGGTTCGGGACGCCCGACCTCGCGCCGATCTCCACAGGGCTGGGCGAGGTCTACCAGTTCGTGGTGAAGGGCGATAGTTTTACGCCAATGCAATTGCGCGAGATCCTCGATTGGCAGATCGCGTACAGGCTGCGTACGGTCCCAGGGGTCGTGGAAGTATCGCAATGGGGCGGGTACACGAAGCAGTACCACGTCATCGTAGACCAGAGAAAACTCGTCTCGTACCGAATTCCTATCGGGCGGGTGTTTGAGGAACTTGAAAAGAATAACGCCATCGCCGGCGGCGGCTATATTGAGCACAACGGCGAGGCGTATGTGATTCGAGGCGAGGGGCTGGTCGAAAACCAGGACGACCTGTCCCGGATCATGATAGGCACCGGACCGGGCGGCACGCCGATTACGGTGGCTCAACTGGGTCAGGTGAGAATCGACTCGATGCCCCGGATCGGGGCGGCGACCCGAAATGCTGAAGGAGAGACGGTGGTCGCCATGACGCTGATGCTTCGCGGCGGCAACGGTCGCGTCGTGGCTGAGCGGATTAAAGACGAGGTGGAGCGGATGAAATCGACTCTGCCATCCGGGGTCTCCATTGAGCCGTACTATGACCGATCAGATCTCGTCAACAAGGTCATCCGAACCGTCACCAACAATCTGATCGAGGGAGCGCTGCTGGTCGTTGCCGTTCTGCTCTTGCTCCTCGGCAACCTCCGAGGCGGCCTGATCGTCGCCGCAGCGATCCCCCTCTCCATGCTGGTCGCCTTCACGGGAATGGTGCAGACGGGAATCTCCGGCAATCTGATGAGCCTAGGCGCGATCGATTTCGGGCTGATCGTGGACGGCGCGGTGGTGATGATTGAAAATATCATTCGGCATCTGGCGGAAGAGCGCAGCGTACGACGAGAGGAACGTCCCCTCATTATCCTCCGAGCCGGGCGCGAGGTCCTGCGGCCCATCTTCTTCGCCGTCAGCATTATCGTCATCGTCTACCTGCCGATCCTCACGTTACAGGGCGTCGAGGGGAAGATGTTCAAGCCGATGGCGTTCACGGTCATCTTCGCCCTCATTGGATCGCTGATCCTATCGTTTACGCTGATGCCGGTTCTGGCGTCTCTCTTTCTGCAGGGGTCGATCAGCGAGGGCGATTCATGGCTCCTCCGCCGCGTGAAGATTCTGTACCTGCCGCGACTCGCGTGGTGTGTTCACCACCCGAAAATGACGGCCCTTGTGGCGGCATCGGCCTTTGTCATCAGCCTCGCGTTTGTGCCGTTTCTCGGCGGAGAGTTTATTCCGCAACTCGACGAGGGTGATATTGTGTTGCAGACCTGGCGTCTCCCGAGCACCGCGTTAGATCAATCAATCAAGGACTCTCATGAGATTGAGCGTACCCTCCTGCGTTTTCCGGAGGTGCGGCAGGTGGTGTCGAGAATCGGGTCTCCCGAAGTGGCGACCGACGTGATGGGGATGGAGGCATCCGATGTCTTCGTGGCTCTCCGACCGCATAGCGAGTGGAAGCCTGGCATGACAAAAGAGAAGTTGATCGATCAGCTCGCTGCGGCCCTCTCGTCAGAGGTTCCTGGCGTAGGCATGAGCTTTACCCAGCCGATCGAGATGCGTTTCAACGAAATGATCGCCGGCGTCCGGTCCGATGTCGGGCTGAAGATTTTCGGGGACGATCTCAACGTCTTAAAAGGAAAGGGCGACCAGGCAGCCCACATCCTGCGACAGATCCCTGGTGGCCAGGATGTCCGGGTCGAGCAGGTGACCGGCCTCCCGGCCCTGCGGATTCAGGTGGACCGGCGGCGGATCGCCAGGTATGGTATCAACGCCGCGGATGTCCTGGCTGCTGTGGAGGCTGCCGGCGCCGGGAGAGTAGTAGGAACGGTCTTTGAAGGGCAGCGGCGATTCCCCCTGGTTGTCCGAGCGGCCGGCAGCAGCCGTACTGATCTGCCTTCCTTCCAGGACTTGCCGGTGGCGGCGCCAAACGGCGCCCTTATCCCCTTAGCCCAACTGGCCTCTGTCAGTATCGAAGAGGGCCCGGCCCAGGTGAGTCGTGAAGATATCAGCCGGCGGATCGTTGTGGAAGCGAATGTGAGAGGTCGTGACCTAAGCTCATTTGTGCGCGAGGCGCAGGACCGAATTGCCAAAGAACTCACACTGCCTTCGGGCTATCATCTCAAATGGGGCGGGCAGTTTGAAAACCTGGCGCGGGCAACCAGTCGCCTGGCCATCGTGGTTCCTCTCTCGCTGTGCCTGATCTTTGTCCTGCTGTACACCACCTTTAATGCAGTCCGACCTGCGCTGCTGATCTTCCTGAACGTCCCGCTGGCGGTGACCGGTGGGGTTCTTGCCCTGGCCACGCGCGGATTACCGTTCAGTATTTCGGCAGGCGTAGGCTTCATTGCGCTGTTCGGGGTGGCTGTCCTGAATGGCGTGGTCCTGATGAGCTATATCCTGCACCTTCGCGAGGAAGGGTTGTCGGCGCGTGATGCCGCGTTGAAGGCCGCCGAGATCCGTCTACGGCCGGTCTTGATGACGGCGTTGGTCGCCGGTCTCGGATTCATCCCGATGGCGCTGTCCCATGGCGTGGGCGCCGAGGTCCAGCGCCCGCTGGCTACCGTCGTCATCGGCGGCCTGGTGACATCCACACTGCTGACACTCTTCGTGCTGCCGAGCCTCTACCGCTGGTTTGAGCGCGACGCCGCAGACTCTGCCTAATCCTCCGAGATATTTGTTGAATCCACTGGGGGTTAATTCCCCGCGGCTTGCCGCGAGTGCGTCATACCGGCGGAAGCCGGTATCCAGAGCGCTACAGTCAAGATACAAGGGTCCGACTGGATTCCGTGTCAAGCACCTGTCTGCGCCTGCCTGTCGCGTGTGCGACGCAGACAGGTGCGGAGACGCACAGGCAGGCGGAATGACGGGCCGGAACAGAAGACGATACCCCGTAGCTTGCTGCGGGGCAGTTCATTCTTTTTCGCTTGACAGCAGTAATCCGGCTTCGATAGCCTACAAATAGTTGAGGAGTATGCTAAGGTCAGCCCAGGAAGCAGGATTGCATAACTTCAATGCACAGACTACATCAACGGTCCATGGTTCGCCTGCGCCTCAAATCACTTGCGGTTGCATCCTTGGGCTTTTACCTGCTACTCAATGCCTTCCTCACTCACTGCCTCGTCCAGCCCCACAACGGGCACCTGCAAAGTCAGGCCAATAGTCGTCTCGCTTCGATCTGCATCTGGGTTCACAAGACCGTTGCGCCTCATGCGCCGTCAACAGGGGTGATTCTGCCTGTAGTTGCGTCGACTCTGTTTATCCTGGTGCCGCTTCTCCCGCGTTTGTCCCAGTTTCAGATCATCAAGCGTACCGGTCGATCTCCGCCCCTGTTTTCCCTCGCGTGACTCGCCCCAATCGACGTTTCTGACGCTCAGCGAACCTGCTTCCGGCAGAATTTCCAGAAATTGCCCTAACTGCCGAGTCCGCGTCTCATTACAGTATTGGTTTCATCAACGCGACCATCGGCCGCCGGCCAGGATTCCGAGAGCGTCACAAGTCAACGGCTTATTTCTATCAGCGTCCGATTTGCGTTCAGGAGGGAGAGATCGTGCATCGCGAGACCAGATGGCGTAGTGTATGTTCGTTGGTGTTGGGCATTGCTGTTGTGATCGCGTTGCCGGCATCCGGTTGGGCTCATGGCGTCGTGGGAAAGCGGTGGTTCCCATCGACGATTGTTGTCGAGGACTCGTTCGTCTCTGACGAGGCTGCCATTACGGCCGGCCACCGCAGAGAGCCGGAGGCGCTTACAACTGATTTCGACGCAGAGATCTCAAAACGATTGACCCCAGATCTGGCGATCACGCTCGGCGGTTCGTATCACATTATTAGGCCTCGTGGCGACGCTGCGGAAGAGGAGGGTGCTACCTCTGGCTTCGATAATCCGGAGTTCGGCCTCCGCTATCAGTTCATTCGGAATGCTCTTCATGAGGTGGCAGCCACCGCTGCTGTGAAGGTTTCGCCTGGCGGCGTCGGGCAGAGGCGAATCGGCCGACTCTCGGGCACGACCGTCAGCCCGGCCCTTCAGATCGGCAAAGGGTTCGGCGATCTCCCGGACTGGGCCGACTGGATCAAGCCGGTTGCGGTCACCACGTCGCTCGGCTTCGACCTGCGCGCCAACCGCAATGAGCGGGAAGACGACGCCCAGCATACCTTCACTTGGGGAGTTGCCGTAATGTACAGCATCCCGTATCTACAATCGTATGTAAAAGATGTGGGCATTGCCTGGCCGTTCAACCGTCTGTTCCCCGTCGTGGAGTTCAATGGAGAAACCAAGATCAGCGGGCCTAACAATGGAACACACACCGCCTTTGCCAACCCCGGGCTGGTCTGGGCCGGGAAGTACTTCGAGCTCGCAGCCTCGGCGCAAATACCCCTCAACGATACGGTCGGGCGCCATACGGGAGCCCTAGTGATGCTCCACATCTTCCTCGACGATATCGCTCCTGACATTTTTACCTGGACACCGTTCCATGGCGTCTTGGGCCCCCAAACGCTGCCACGATAACCGGTTGCCGGGGCGCTGGAGCAGCCCTGCTGCTCTCGCAGCAGGGCTGCTCCTGATGGCCACATCGGCCTGGAGCCACTCCTTCCCCGACCACTCAGACCCGCGAGTCGG
>JAGWQH010000052.1 GCA_028870115.1 Candidatus Methylomirabilota bacterium | reverse complement strand
GGGCGAGGTCGAGGTACTCCCGCTGGATCTCGATGGCCGAGAACTCCTTGCCGCGCTTGAGCCGCACGCGGCGCCGGCAGGTCACGTCGTGGGAAATCTCCTTGATGGCGCGGACGGGGTCTTCGAGGGCGAGGTCGCGCTTGATGACGCCGTCTTCCACCATGGCCAGGACGATGGCGGTGGTCCCGACCTTCAGGTAGGTCGCGACCTCCGACATGTTGGAGTCGCCGACGATGACGTGCAGGCGGCGGTACTTCTCCTCGTCGGCGTGGGGCTCATCGCGGGTGTTGATAATTCCGCGCGAGCTGGTCGTCGCGCCGGAGATCTCCTGGTAGATGTGCTGCGCCCGCTGCGAGATATAGTAGTGATTCCCCATCCGTGTCCGAAGGACCTTCCCTGCGCCCGCGAATACCTGGCGCGTCACGAAGAAGGGGATCAACTGCTCTGCCAGCTTGTGGAAGTTCACGCCGCGTTGTACCAGGTAGTTTTCGTGGCAGCCGTAGGTGTTCCCAACCGAGTCGGTATTGTTCTTGAAGATATAGATCTCGCAGTAGATGCCGTTCTCGTGCAGCTTCTGTTCGGCGCTCAGGAGCAGCTCTTCCACGATCCGCTCCCCCGCCTTGTCGTGGATCACCAGCTCCCGCGCGTTATCGCACTCGGGGGTCGCATACTCGGGATGGCAGCCGGTGTCCTGATAGAGGCGCGCGCCGTTTCGCAGAAAGTCATTGGTCCCGCGCTGGCGTGAGACCACCTTCTCGAACAGATAGCCCAGCGCGCTTTCGACCGACAGGTTCACCCGCCCGCCGACCGAAGACGAGATCAGGCCGTATTCGCTTTCCAGTCCAAGGATACGCTCCTGCATTTCAACTACTCCAATATCATCGTACCGGAAGGCCCTGTGACGGTCAATCGAATTTATCGGGAGGGTGCGAGGTGGGAGGTGCGAAGTGAGAGGGCCGTGCAGATCTTTTACTGGGTATCGGTGAGCATCGTCGTAAGATCATCCTGGGGCAGGCGGCGGAACTTCCGACCGGAGCGACTGCGCTCCAGAACCGCCACCTCCAGGCTTCGCGGTTCGATCTTCGCGCTGCTCACGGCTTCAAGCGCCTGTGTAGCCAGCCTCAGCGCAGCCTTCTGATCAAGCCCTGCTTGGTATCTGTCCTTCAGGTACAGTCTGAGCTCTTCGGCCTGCCCGCCAATCGCGGCAAACCCCTTTTCGTCGCCGATGCTGCCATCAAACGTGATCCGATACAACTCGTTGGGGAGCGCTCCATCGGCCACTTCGACCACCAGAATCTCCACCTCCAGCGGCTTCATCGCCTCGCTGAAGATATTACCAATGGTCTGAGAGTAGGCATTGGCCAGCGACTTGGCCGTCACGTCCTCACGGTCATAGGCGAACCCCTTCAGGTCCGCATAGCGAATCCCCGCCTTGCGCAGATTCTCGAACTCGCTGTACCTCCCCGCGCCGGCAAAGGCGATCCGGTCGTAAATTTCGGAGATCTTATTGAGCGAGGCGCTGGGATTCTCGGCCAGCAGCAGCATGCCGTCGGCGTACTCCAGAACGATGATCGATTTCCCCCTGGCGATACCCTTTCGGGCATACTCCGCCTTATCCTGCATCATCTGTTCTGGTGATACGTAATAGGGAAGCGCCATCAGCTCATACCCCTCTCTCGGCCAGCTTGCGGCGATCGATGATGGCCTGGCAGACCTCCCTGATGCGGGCCTCCGGCACATCCTGCAGACCCGCCGCGGCCGCGAGCTTCACCGTAGGAAAGAGCCCGCGAACGAAGTCCGGACCTCCGGTCCCGACATCCTCCTCCGCGGCGTCGATCAGCGCCTCCAGCCCGACCGCTATCGCCTCGTCCTCCGTCATACGATCCCGATAGAGCTTCTTCATCGTGGAACGGGCGTCTTTCCCGCCGGAGCCTGTGGCATAGTAATCCGTTTCCTCATACCGGCCGCCGGTCACGTCGTACTTGAAAATCTTGCCCTCACCGCTTCTGACATCATAGCCGACAAAGATCGGAATCACGACCAGCCCCTGCATCGCCATCGGAAGATTCGCCTTGACCATCTGGGACAACTTATTCGCCTTCCCCTCCAACGAGAGCGGCACGCCTTCAAGCTTTTCGTAGTGGGCCAGCTCCACCTCGAACAGCTTGGCCATCTCGATGCATGGACCGGCGACGCCCGCGATGGCGACGGCTGAGTGCTCATCCGCCTTGTACACCTTCTCGATCCGCCGCGACGAGACCTGGAAACCCTCGGTCGCCTGCCGATCGCCTGCGATGAGCGCCCCATCCCGAAACTTCAGGGCCAGAATAGTGGTCCCGTGAGGGCTCTGCTTCAGTTCCCGGATCTCGGCCTGCGAAAGCCCGTCTAGCTTGATCTGTATCTGTGGCAGGAGGTCCGACCGGCACTGCCGGAGCAGGTCAAAAAAACTCGAACCTGGAACCATGGAATCGAAGAATGAGTGCATTGGTATCTCGAATGGAGCGCGTGTGCGCTAGACCGCGATGTTATCCAACAGCTCCGCGGCGGTGTCGGAGCGGTCCAGCAGTTCGGCCGCCAACTTCTGTGTTCCCCTCAATGGATCGGCCATGGGAACCCGTTTCACCGTCGCCTCGCCGGTATCGAAGATCACCGAACTCCAACTCGCCCCATACACCTCGTCAGGATACTTCTGGAGGCACATCCCGCGAAAGTAGGCCCGGGTATCCGGGGGAGGGGTTTTCATGGCGATGAGAATCTCCTCATCAGTCACGATCCGGTCAACATATCCCTGGCGCTCCAGGGTAAAGTAGAGTCCCTTATCCCGGCGGAGATCATGATACTGCAGATCCAGCATGAAGACGCGCTGATCGTCGAAGGAGCAGCCCTTGCGGTTGATGTAGGAGGTGATGAGCCCGTGCTTGATGACCCAGTCCAGTTCGCGGTTGAGCGTCATCGGGTCCTCGGCGAGCTTGTCCAGGACATACTGCCATTTCTCCAGCAGGTCGGCC